>CALWWO010000163.1 GCA_944385265.1 uncultured Oscillospiraceae bacterium | reverse complement strand
TGTTATCCAGTATATCATACTGTCTAACAAATGGGGTGCAGTTCATTGACTATACCGGTTTCTTATAAAGTGCGTTTTATTCTTAGGCATCGGTGTAAAAACTTACACTACTGTAAAAGCATCTTTTCCGAGACCGCAGATCGGGCATACCCAATCGTCAGGGATGTCTTCCCATTTAGTGCCCGGGGCGATACCGCTGTCAGGATCGCCGACCGCTTCATCGTACACATATCCGCAAGGGCATTCGTATTTCATAATGATCTCCAATCCTGCCGCTGTTTGCGGCATAAATAAAAATTTAAAGTATCCCTCGAGATGAGGGAGCGCCGTCGCCGCAGGGCAGTTAATGCGAGGCGACAGACGGATACGGGCTTTAGTGTGATGTTTCACACTAAAGCCTCATGTATCATAAACTGACGGATGTATTTATTTGTGTATTTGTTTATTTGCCGAAATATCTCTTCAGAAGACCTTCAAAAGCTTTGCCATGGCGTGCTTCGTCTCTTGCCATCTCATGTACGGTATCGTGAATAGCGTCAAGACCGTTCTTCTTTGCGCATGCGGCGAGGTCAAATTTGCCCTGAGTCGCACCGTATTCGCAATCAACGCGCCATTTGAGGTTAGCTTCGGTAGAGGTGGTCATGTTCGGCTCAAGAGCGGTGCCGAGGAGCTCTGCAAATTTTGCAGCATGCTCAGCTTCCTCATGAGCTGCCTTTTCCCAATAGAGACCGATTTCCGGATACCCCTCTCTGTGTGCGATCCTTGCCATGCAGAGATACATACCGACCTCAGAGCACTCACCGGTGAAGTTAGCCATAAGCTGCTCCATGATGTAAGCCTTGTCCTCCTCGGGAACGTTGTCAAGCTTTGTGCCGATGCCAAACTCATGCTCAGCAGCCAGCTTCATTTCGCCTTCGACTACTTTGAATTTGCTGCCGGGAGCCTTGCAGACAGGGCAAACCTCAGGCGGCTCTTCGCCTTCATAAACATAACCGCAAACTGGACACACATATTTTCTTTTCATTTTAGTAGCCTCCATTTAATTAAAATTTTTATATACAGGGAAATTTTCCCGCTATCGGGCGCAATCATCGCACAGACCTCTGAAAATGATCTCGTGCCGTTCGACAACAAAACCTGTCTCTTTGCTTACCGCTGAGTCTCTGATTTTATCGTCGTATTCAATAAGATCGATAACCTTATTGCAATTATTGCATATAAAATGGGTGTGTGGATACACCTTTGCGTCATATCTCTCAAGCCCGTCTACGTTTCCGACGGAAACAATCAGCCCTTCTTTGACAAATTCCGCTATATTCCTGTAAACTGTGGCGAGGCTGAGATCCGGAAACTCAGGCTTCAGCTTCTCATAGATCCATGCGGCAGACGGATGTGTATCCGTATCCATAACAGCCTTTAGTATCGCCTCGCGTTTGCGGCTGTATTTTTTCATGATGATTACCTCAAATCAATAATAATTATCATTATTGATTTTAATATACACGCCGCCACCGCCGTTGTCAAGTAGTTTTTTTGCTTTTTTCAAAAATTTTTTTGGAAAAATCGAACGGTTAAGATGCTGCTTGCGCGCAGGTTTGACGATGCTGTAAGTCAAACCTGCGCGCAAGGGCGCTCACTCCCGAAACTGTTTTGACGCGTAAAGATGCGCCATTTTATAATCTTCCTGCTTTAAATAGACTGCCTCAAGCGCAGAATATATCCTGTGAAGCAGAACGTTGTTATTTTGCGACAGCTCTTCGGCGAGCAGAAGCTCTTTTTGCGCGTCGTCAATACGCGTGAGGTCTGATAGGACAAGCCCTTTTACATAATGGAATTTACCGGTCGCTTCCTCCGGGATATCGGTCATAGAAGCGAGCAACTTAAAAGCAAGTTCTATTTCGCCGGTGCGGCGGAGGTATTCCGCCTTTGCAAGAGCGTACCGCGCGTTATAGCTTATACTTTTTACGGCGCGCTCATATTCGGCGGCGTTGTATTCAAATTCCGATATATCGAGCTCAAGCGCGCATTCGGCAAGGACAAGGCTCATTTCCGCGTCCGTCTCGGCTGAATAGTATATACCTTCCTTATTATAGTAGTCGGCATTGTCGGCAAGCTCTTTAGCTGCGGAGAAATTTCCCGCGGCGAGCGCTTCCTTTGCCGCAGCAAGCGACGCCTTCGCGCGCAGAAGATAGCCCTCGTCCGTCGTCGCGGAGGTCTGCGAAGCCTCCAGCAGTGCGATACAGTCGAGATACCGCCCTTCGCGGTATGCCGCGCGCATATCGTCCAATCCGTCCGGCGATGTGCCGTTTGAATAATGCGACCCGTTCATAAAATATCCGGGATCCACCTGAAGCTGATTTGCCAGATATTCAAGCGTGCGGACGGACGGCGTAGCGCTGTCGTTTTCGATTTTCGACAGCATATTTCGTGTTATATATTTCCCTACGAGCTGCTTTTGAGTCATACCTCGCTCGATCCTTGCAGCCCGTATTTTCTGTCCAAGCGTCATTATCGATTACCTCTTTCGGTAAATTTAAATTACATAAAAAGTATACCACGATTTGAGAAATTTTGCAATGTTTAGGTAAATAAAATTCACTTACGCGCATTTATGCAGCCGACTTTTATTGATTTTTTTCGACAATATTCGACGCGAAAAACAGCAAATTCGGTGTAAAAGTTTGTGGATATGTGGAAAAAGCAGGGATTTTAGGGATAAAGCTCGCAAAAAGTGAAGAAGAAAATTTTACCCCGCGGCAAAAAGCGGCGAATATCTCGCCGCTTGCCGGTATATTATAGGTAATAGCTTTTTTTACAGGGGGAGGGGAAATTATGCGTGAAGAGATGCAAAGTGAAGAGAACAGAAAGCCGCATCAGGATATAGACGATCTCATATTCGGCAGCGCGGAAACTGTTCCGAGCGAGCGGTAACTCCGCCGGCGCAATTCCGGCGGCTTCATACGGCGGAGCTATCCGTGCAAAATCTGCATTAAACATATCCGTGCCGGCTAGCCGTCCATATTAGACGGAGCCGTATGGTCCGCTTACAATTACAGCAAAACGGAGCTGTCGCGGAGCGTTTATATAGCGAACGCAGAAATCCTGATATCCGTGTGTCGCACGGCTGCGATACAAACGGATATCAGAAGTTGAACTGCGGGCAGTTTTTATACCGCTCCGGCAAAGGAGCGCCAAAATCGATCCATCCGAGATTTTCGATAAGTATCGACTGCTCGTCAGGAAAGACCCATTTGTTCAGATATTCGATGAAGTCGGACTCGTTATAGCATAATCCGCTTCTGATTCTATATCTTTTTGCGTGCGGGCTGGTTGGGAGCCATTCGCCGCAAAATTCAAGACAGAAATCGCGGAGATTGTCAGCGACTATATCGGGCACGGAGTAGACCATTCTATCGCCGTCTGCACTGATAACGATGTTTTTCAAATACATCACTCCTGAAATCGAAATTTTATTATAGCGATTGTATCATAAACGCCGCGCTGCAACAACGGTTGTGATGTACGGCTACTATTTACAGGCGGCGCGATATTGTGTATAATAAATATGTATGCGCATACGGTAGATCAAAACCGGTTGCAGATATATTTTCACTACTACTTATGAAGGAACGGTCGCTTTTATGATTGAATTTGACGATTATAAAGTTAAAATACAGGGACTTAAACCGGCGCTTGAAAACCTCGGAACAGCATTAAAGCTTGACGAGGCGAAAGAAGAAATAAAAAAGCTCGAGGAGGAGAGCTCAGCCGAGGGCTTTTGGAACGATATCGCAAACTCGCAAAAGGTGCTGCAAAGGACAAAGCAGCTTAAAAACAAGTGCGAAAAATACGAAAAGCTCGCTTCAAAATGGGACGATTTGCTCACGTTATGCCAGATGGCGATAGAGGAGAACGATGAGAGCCTTTTGCCTGAGCTTGAGGAGGAGTATGCGGAGTTCGAGAAAGAGCTTGAGAACGCGCGGCTTGAGACGCTGCTCTCAGGCGAATACGATAACTGCAACGCCATTATCTCATTTCATGCTGGCGCCGGCGGAACGGAGGCTCAGGACTGGACGCAGATGCTTTACAGGATGTATACAAGATGGGCAGAAAGGCACGACTTCAAATATAAGATCCTCGACTATCTCGACGGGGAGGAAGCTGGTATAAAGAGCGCGACTATTTCTATCGAGGGCGAAAACGCATACGGGTATTTGAAAAGCGAAAGCGGCATCCACCGCCTTGTGCGCGTTTCGCCGTTTGACGCGTCGGGAAGACGGCATACGTCGTTTGCCGCCGTTGAGGTCATACCGGAGATATCCGACGATATCCAGATAGAGATAAGACCGGAGGATCTGAAGGTCGATACGTATCGCTCGTCCGGTGCAGGCGGGCAGCACGTCAACAAGACGGAATCGGCGATACGCATCACGCATATACCGACGGGGATAGTAGTCTCCTGCCAGGTGGAGCGGAGCCAGCATCAGAACCGCGAGGTCGCAATGCGTATGCTGCGCTCAAAGCTCGTTGAAATAAAAGAGAGAGAGCATCTTGAGAAGATCGACGATATAAAGGGCGAGCAGATGAAGATCGAATGGGGCAGCCAGATAAGGTCGTACGTGTTTATGCCATATACACTTGTCAAGGATCACAGGACAGGCTTTGAAAACGGCAATATAAACGCCGTTATGGATGGAGATCTTGACGGGTTTATAAACGCGTACCTCAGCATGAAGGCGGGAGAATAAAGAAAAAACAAAGCCGTGCGAATAATATATCCGCACGGCTTTTTCACTTTATGCCGTATGTATAAAAAAAGAAGGGTGCGTGCATAATATACTGGAAAAATTTTCAAATTGGAGGACCATCAAAAAATGAAAAAAATAACCTGCGTGGTTTTATCACTGGTTATTGTGTTTACAGTTCTGCATGTATCCGCATCAGCGTCGGAGGCGATAAACATTTTTATAGACGGTGAAAAAGCCGATTTAAACGCAATGGCTGAAATGATCGACGGAACGCTGTATGTTTCACTTAGAATAACTGCGACGGCGCTGGGAGCCGATAAAATACAATGGGACCGCGATACGATGACGGCGTCCGTATATGTGGGCGATACGGTGATAAACGCATCGGCTTCGACAAGATATATCGAGGCGGGCGGAAGATATTTTTATGCGCCGTACGGCTGCCTGTACAGGGATGGTTATACAAAGGTTCCGGCGGAGGCGCTGTGCCGAAGCTTCGGCGCCAGTATCACATTTGATTCCGGAAACGTATATATTATGTCCGCGGACGAGCCGATTATGCCTGCCGGGCAGGTTTATAACGAAGACGATCTGTACTGGCTTTCAAGGATAATACATGCCGAGGCGCAGGGCGAGGTTTTTGAAGGGAAGATCGCTGTAGGAAACGTCGTTATGAACAGGCTGAGCTCGCCGGAATTTCCCAACAGTATTTATGATATAATATTCGACAACACTTTCGGGGAACAATTTACGCCCGCATGGAACGGGGCGATATACTGCACGCCGTCGGAGGAATCGCTTATTGCAGCCAAAATCGCGCTGGAGGGCTATGACATAACAGGCGGATGCCTTTACTTTGCCGCCGCGCATGTCGCCGCCGTATGCTGGGCTGGACAAAACAGACCATACGTCACGCAAATAGAAAATCATGTATTTTTTGCTTAAAATTGACGAAAAATCTGTTGACAACGAAGTGAATATAGATTATCATATGGGTAACTAATAGTTACCCATAAATTTTTTTGTACGCATGTCAATTTCACGGTTTATGTGTTATACTATTATAAAAGAGTTGAAAGGAGGGCGAAGTAAATGGTTACATTTTGGCTTGTCGCGCTGATAGTTTTTGCGGTGCTCGAGGCGGCAACAGTTGGTCTCACATCGATATGGTTTGCGTTTGGCTCGCTTATATCGCTTTTTGCCGCGATGCTGGATGCTCCGCTGTGGCTTCAGATAGCGCTGTTTCTCGTCGTTTCAGGAGTAACGCTTGCGTTTACGCGGCCGCTCGCATTAAAGTATCTCAACAATAGGAAAAAAGCCACTAATGCAGACCGCGTCCTTGAAATGGTCGGGGTTGTGACGGAGAATATCGATAATGTGCTCGCCACCGGTGTTGTAAAAATCGACGGTAAGGAGTGGAGCGCACGTTCCATGTCCGGCGTCAGGATCGAAAAAGGCACGCTTGTGCGCCCGATGATGATCGATGGGGTGAAGCTTATAGTCGTACCAGTCCAGGAGAAGGCAGAAGCATAAAAATAAAAAGAAATATATAATTTTTAAGGGAGGAAAATCAAATGCCATATGTATTAGCTATTTTAGGACTGCTCGTAATAATCATAATAGTCAAAAACGTCCGCGTCGTCCAACAGGCGAGAGCTTATGTTATCGAGCGTCTCGGCGCTTACAGCACTACGTGGGAAGTGGGACTTCATGTAAAGATCCCGTTTATTGAGCGGGTAGCAAAGGTCGTCTCTCTCAAGGAGCAGGTAGTCGATTTCCCGCCGCAGCCTGTTATCACGAAGGATAACGTCACGATGCAGATTGACACCGTACTGTATTTTGAGATCACTGATCCGAAGATGTACACATACGGAGTAGAGCATCCGATGACGGCGATAGAAAACCTTACGGCGACAACGCTGCGTAATATCATAGGCGAATTGGAGCTTGATCAGACGCTCACATCGCGCGATATCATAAACAGCAAGATGCGCGTTATTCTCGATGAAGCTACTGACCCGTGGGGTATTAAGATCAACCGTGTCGAGCTGAAAAATATTCTTCCGCCGAAAGAGATACAAAACGCGATGGAGAAGCAGATGAAAGCGGAGCGCGAGCGCCGCGAGGCCATTTTGATCGCAGAAGGCGAGAAGAGATCGGCTATCCTCATCGCAGAGGGCGAGAAAGAGTCTGCCATCCTCCGCGCCGATGCGAAAAAGCAGGCTGCCATTCTTGAAGCTGAAGGTCAGGCTGAAGGTATCCTGAAGGTTCAGGAGGCTACGGCTGAAGGTATCCGCAAAATCAATGAGGCTATGCCGTCCGAACAGGTCATCAAGATCCGCGCGCTTGAAGCGTTTGCCGCTGCTGCTAACGGTAAAGCTACGAAAATTATCATTCCGTCGGAGATACAGGGACTTGCGGGACTTGCAGCAGGTCTGAAAGAGACTATTCTCGACGAGCCGAAAGCCGAGCCGGAAGAAAACGGAAAGAAATAAGCTTTTGGATATACCAAAGATCCGTCCGGTAATTGCCGGGCGGATCTTAAGCATATGGAGACATGAAGTAAAAGGGCAGAGCTCCGCAGCCTGGTGCGGACGCCGTCAGGAATTTCAGTTATATTTAGTGAGGACATTAAAGTAATATCCGTATTTACGATATATTCTATTTTATATAGCGCGCTCACGTCTATCGGAGTTTATAAACGATGCTCTATATGCGTGAAAGGAGGAAAAGCTTATGGCAAACGAAAAACTGTTCAACAGCCGCGCAGCAAATTATCAAGAGGGGAGACCGGGATATGCGAAGGCTGCGACAGACATGATCGTAAGCGAGCTGCTTAAAAAGGACGATAAAATAGCCGATATAGGCTCCGGCACGGGAATTTTTTCAAAGGAGTTTATAACGCGCGGATTCGACGTATATTGCGTGGAGCCAAACGATGAAATGCGCCGTCAGGCAGAGGAATTTTTTGGAGATAATCCGCATTTTATATCGGTAGCGGCGACGGCAGAGCATACGACGCTGCCTGATAAAAGCATAAACGCCGTAACTGCTGCATCCGCATTCCACTGGTTTGATACGGAGGGATTCAGGAGAGAATGCGAGCGTATACTCACGCCGGAAGGATATGTCATACTCATTATAAACGCGCGCAGCTATAATGATGAATTTACAGTCCGCCAGCATGAGATATGCGCCGAGACGTGCAACGGCTTCCATTCGCTCCGGCATGGGCTTGAACGGATGCTCCCAAAGGTCGAGGGATTTTTCCGCCGCGAAATGCACTCGCGCGAATTCGATTTCCCGCTTGAGTATACGAAAGATAAATTCATAAAGCGTAGTTTATCCTCGTCATACGCTCCCGCGCCGGACGACCCGAGATACCGCCTGTATGCCGACAAGCTGCGCGAACTTATGGAAGAATTTGCGCCCGGCAGCGATAAAATAACCGAACATAACACCACCGTTATGTACTGGGGTAAAAAAAAAAAAAAAAACAGCCGCAGGAAAACAAAAAACGCGTCTTCACAACGATTTTACGCTGTGAGGGCGCGTTTCTTATTTAAATTTTCCTTCAGCCGGTCGCGGAACTTGTTCCTTGCCCTAGCCGACCGCGGAGCTTGCACCGCATCTGGTCGCCGCGCGCATAGCGCGCGTTTTTAGCGCATTTGCGCCGCCGCTTTCTGCCCGGCGTTAAAGCTTTATGATATTTACATCGGGTGCGTCAGCCATCATAACGGCTTCTCTGCTGTGACATGTAAATAAGATTACTTGCCGGTCTTTTGAAAGACCGTAAAGATAGCCAAGCGCGTTTGCCGCGCGTTCATCGTCAAAAGCGTCGAGCGCGTCGTCAAGTATTATGGGGCACGGCTCGTCAGACGAGAGCAGAAGCTCTACCATTGCAAGCCGCAGAGACAGGTATACCTGATCGGCAGTCCCCTCGCTCAGCGTCAGGATATCGTGGCTGACGGCTTCGCCTTTTTCGGTCGCGAGCGCGTTGAAGTTTTTGTCAAACACGAGCTTTTCGTACTTGCCGGAGGTGAGCAGGTGCATGATCTTGCCTGCCGCTTCGTTTACAAGCGGTGAAAACTTCGTTTGAAGCTCTGTATGTGCGTCGCTCAGCGTATCGATAGCAAGCGATAGCGCGGAATATTCGGATTCTTTCGCCTCGATCTCTTCTTTTATCGCGCCTATATGCGCCATCGTCTCGATCGGGTCGCCCAGAGCCTTCAACTCTCCGCGCAGCATCGCGTCACGCCCGGAGAGCTCGGCTATATGCTCGCCCGTGCGCGTGTACGCGCGTCTCGTATCCTCAAGGCTGCGGGACGGCTCCGGAATATATTCTTCTGCCGGCGCATCGATAAGCTCTGCCGGAGTGGAGGATATCAAAGCGCTTGCTTCAGCCAACGCCTTTGCCTGCTCGATCTCCGCATTGGGAAGAGCTTTCATCGGTTCGGCAAGAGCGGAAAGAGCGGGAGCTATCTCAGACGTATCCGTTATATCAGGGAAGAATTTGCGGACTGACTGCATCAGCGTATCTTTCGCAATATCGGCTTCTGCTACGGCGTTTTCATACTCGCCGTTTATGCCGTTCAGTTCGAAAACGAGACGCTCTGCAAGCTTATACATATCCGCATATTTTTCGGCGCTTTGCCGCAGCTCGTCGGCTGAGGAAGCCGAAAATTCTGCAAGCATTGCGGCGAGCCGCTTTTTAACGCCGTTTCTTTTCACAAGCGGCGATATGAACAGCAGCCCAAATACGACCGAAACGGCGGCGGCGATCGCCGCGTAAAGGAAATCAGAGACGTACGCGAAATATCCGGCTGCGGCTAGCAAAAGCACGGCGCAAGCGGCAAATATTTTTTGCGGGGCGGAGGACGCCTTGATGTCAAGCGCTCTCTTTTCATCGGCTGTCCGAACGGCGTTCTGCGCTTTTTCCATAGCCGCGGAATCGGAAAGCCCTTTAAAAACGGAGGCACTCTTTTCTTTTTCTGCATTTATAAGAGAATCTTCGGTAGTTTTCTTCCTCTCCGCTATTTTGCCGGCGTTCGATTCGGCGTTTATGTATGATGAGTACAGCGCGGCTATTTCGCTCACGTCGTCGGTATTCATCACAAGTCCGTTTTTCGTCAGCGCCTCACGAAGCTTGTCCACATGCGCGCCTGCCTCGAGAGCACGTTTTTTCGCATTTGACGTCCGCGTTATAAGCTCGATATGCTCCAGCTTTTTATATGCGTCCAGATCGTCGGCAAGCTGGCGCGCACGCTCCTCATATTTTTCCGTTTCCTGCCGTATATCGGCAAGCTCATCGCATAGCTCGTCCATTTTAGAGAGCCTTTCCTCCTCTGCCTCAAGCGCGTCTTCAAGCTTCGGCAGAACGCCGGTCTTATTGTGGCGCAGCTTGCGCAGACGCGCTCGGAGCCGCAGATCCGTCTCTGTGTAAGAGGTCTGCTCTTCGCCTGTGGATACAAGCGAGGCGATCCTTTTTTCAAGCCCCGGGTCGCCGGATACGGCGGCGCCTGATTGGCGGATGAATGCGGTGCGCTCAAAAACCTTGTCGGTAGCGCCGGTCAATATCTCGCCCGCCGTGTCGGCGGACATCCCCTCTACCGGGAGCAGGATATCACTGTAAAACGCGGAAAATTTCTTCATCGGCGACGAGGAGAGCGATGTCCTCTGTATAGTCACATCGTAACCGCGGTGGCGCACCTCCATCGTGCCCTCCATATTTTTCCCGTTCCACGGGCGGTATTTTGTCTTATCGGACAGAAAGCCCGTTTTATCGCGCTCGGACGTATTTATACCGTACAGCATCGCCTTGATAAAAGCGCACCATGTGGATTTTCCAGATTCATTGGGCGCCTGGATAATGTTCAGCCCGTCTTTCAGTTCAAGTCTTGCATTGTCGAGCTTACCAAAGGACGCGGTAAGCGATTTGATTTTCATCAGCGCCACTCCTCTCTGTTTTCCAAAGCGCCTATGCCGAATTGCAGCGCTGAGAATATCTGCTTTTTTTCATCGTCGCTTACGGCAGCGTCGTACTTTGCGCGCATACGGCGGATGAAAAGACCTTTAAGAGTGTCGTCCTCTGCTTCGCTCCATATATCGCGGCTCGGTCTCGTCTCTATCTTAATCTCGGTGTGGAAAAACCTGTCTTCGAGCATATGCTGAAGCGCCGCCGTGTCGATCTCGCCGTCATATTCACCGGTGAGCACTATGCGGCATATCTCTCCGCCTGCCGAGGCTAGTTTTGAAACTGTGTCATAAACGTCGCTTTTACCGGTGAGGTCAAGCGTCTCTATCCTGTATTCGCGCCCGTTCATCGGCTCAAACCGCAAGTCGCATTTTTCTTTATCGACCGTTCCTATTATGTATCCCTTTTTGCCCGTTTCGTCAAAACCACGCCCTTCAGGGCAGCCGCAGTATGCGTAAACGGTTTTGCCGGATTTGTGGAAGCCGTCAAAGCTGTGCACATGACCGAGAGCCAGATAATCAAGCCCCGAATCGGAGATCTCGATAGGCGTTATCGGATCATACGGACCGCCGAGCGTATCGCCGTGCAGGACCATGATGTCGATCATTTGCAACGGTCCGGCATTGAAGCCGGTGAGAAGCGGACCGCTGCGCGACGAGGTAAATCCCGCGCCCCAGACTCTGCACCCGAGCTTCGGAAGCTCGACGCACCTGATCGAGGGGGATGAGAATATGTGTACATTTTCAGGCAGATCGATCATATTGTATGGAGATTTAGGGCACAGGTAATCGTGATTTCCAGGCGCGATGAAAATCTCTGCCTGTATTTTTGAGAGGACGTCGGACACGGTATCGACAGTTTCACGGTATGCGAGATTAGAATCGAACAAATCGCCCGGCAGCAGCAGAAGCTGAACGTCCTCCTTCTCACAGATATCGGCGAGCTTTTCAAAAATTTTTCGCTGTTCTTTTCTGCGGATACGCGCTTTTTCCTCCGGAAGACCGTTAAACGGGGAGTCCATATGGAAATCTGCGGCGTGAAGGATCTTGACAGCCAAAAAAATCACCTCTTTATCTGAATGATGTCTGCAAAATACGCAGATGATTAAATAATGCGAAAAGCCTCTGCATTGACGCAGAGACCGGTAGCTGTATCTATACCGAAAACCGTACACTCCATTTTTGCAGCGCCTTTAGCCGGAGTGTAGCGGCTTTTTGGATTGCCTAAAAACAGGGAGACGGACTGCTCCGGCTCGATCCCCAGAATAGATACGGCGGCGCCGGTCATACCGGTATCGCTTATAAAGCCGGTGCCGCGCGGTAAGATACCGGCGTCCGATGTCTGCACATGAGTATGCGTGCCCCATACTGCGGATACGCGTCCATCGAGATAATATCCCATAGCGAGCCGCTCGCTCGTAGCTTCGGCGTGGAAATCCACGAGCGTAACGGCAGCTTGATTTTTTTTGAGTATCTTGTCTGCTTCAAAAAACGGATTATCGGGACCGATATCCATATTGAGGCGACCGATGAGATTGATAACGCACACATTGCCGAAAGATGCTTCAAACACGCCCCATCCGCGACCGGCGTTTTGCGGCGCGAGGTTTGACGGACGCAGGATATACCGGCAATCGTCCAGATAATTTGAAATAGCGTCTTTAGCAAACACGTGATTGCCAAGTGTTATTACGTCCGCACCGGCGGAGAAGATACGCTCCGCCTGATTGGGCGTTATACCGGTCACGGCGGCGTTTTCCCCATTTACAACGGTAAAAGCGATATTGTTTAATTTTTTGAAGCTGCGGAGATGCTTTTCAAGAAATTCTATCCCCGGACTGCCAACAACGTCGCCGACAGCCAAAATGTTAACGATGCTCATGCCGCTCTACTCCCAAGTTATTATCTGAACCGCCCCTTTGATGTTTGACGCCTCAGCGATGCGGTGTTCGCCGCCGTCTTCACCGTCGCACGTCCATGGGACAAACTCATCGAACTCGAAGCGCACATGTTTTGTGCGGAAGAACGACACCGATTTGTGAGAATAATTCTGAGTTGTTATGTCCGATATTATCTGGTTAAATTCTGACAGGCGTGCGGGAGCTCTTATGAGGAGAACTTCAAAAAGCCCGTCGTCAAGACCGACGTTTTTCTTCGTGAGCTTCACAAATCCGGCGACCGAGGTAGAATTGCTTACGCCTCCGTAAATGAAATCGCCTTCTATAACCCCGCCGTCATATGTGACGATAGCGTGGTGCTTTGGCAGCTTTGTTAGACGCGTGACGCCTTCAATAAGATATGCGAGCGGACCAAGCGCGTTTTTTGATTCCTGCGGCGTTGTATAAGGAACATCAGTAAAAGCGCCGAAAGCGGCAACATATGTGAAAAATGTATCGCTCAATTTACCGACGTCTATCGTAAAAGGGGTGCCGTTTATTATCGCCTCTGCTGCTTGAAGCGGCATTCTCGGGATTTTAAGCGTCGCAGCCATGTCATTCGTACTGCCGAGCGGCACATAGCCTATTGGAGGCGGAGAGTCGACCTGCATAAGACCGCAGACGACCTCGCTCAATGTGCCGTCGCCGCCGACGCATGAAACGATATCATACCCTTTTGCATATTCTTTTGCAAAAACAGTGGCGTCACCGTGCTTTGTCGTCATCATCACAGTGACGGGATTTCCCTCCGCACAAAGCGTGGATACTATGTCGTATAAAGCGGATTTCGCCTGTCCTTTACCGGACGCCGGATTGACGATAAGCAGGATTTTTTTGCTCATTGAGCTTCGCCTCCCTGATAAAATTTTAACTGGATGGGCGGCTTATATAACTCTCGCTCTGATAACGCCGTCAAGCGCCGATACGGCGTCTGCAAGCCCTTCCGTATTGCCGTTTATATCTATCATCGTGTAGGCGATAGCACCGTCTCTTGTCACGGCGGTCATCATATTCGCCGTGGAAGCGCCGAGCTCCGCTATTTTTGCAGTAAACTGAGCTGAAAGCTCCGCCGCATTTTTGTAAATGACGCACAGACGCTTTTCACCGCTCTTTGCCATAGAGGCGCGCGGCATATTGACAGAATTCAAGATGTTGCCGTTTTCAACATAATCTATGATCTCGTGCGCTGCCATGATTGCGCAGTTGTCCTCGCTCTCCGGAGTAGATGCGCCGAGGTGTGGAAGAGGGATAACGCCGTCTGCCAAGGCGGTTTTGCCGTTCGGAAAATCTGTGACGTATTTAGCGACTCTGCCTGCGGCGATAGCTTCCATCATATCATCGTCAGAGACAAGCTCGCCTCTCGCGAGGTTGATGATGCGGACGCCGTCCTTCATGATATCGAGAGCGGCTTTGTCGATAAAATGATGTGTGGATTTCATATACGGTATATGAATGGAGATGTAGTCGCAGGTTTTATATATGGTCTCAACGTCATCCGTCTTGATTATCGCCGGATTGAGCTTCCATGCCACGTCGACGGAGATGTACGGATCATAGCCGTAGACCTTCATGCCGAGACTGACGGCTGCGTCAGCCAGCTTTGCGCCGACGGCGCCGAGCCCGATAACGCCGACGGATTTTCCCATGATTTCGGGTCCGACGAAAGCGCTTTTTCCTTTTTCGACGAGGGCAGCCACCTCATCGCCTTTATCGGCGATCGATTTGACCCAATTAATACCGCCGTAAACATCGCGTGACGCCATCAGCATAGCGCACAGGGCAAGCTCCTTGACGGCCTCGGAATTCGCGCCGGGGCTGTTAAATACTACGATGCCGTTTTCCGCGCATTTGTCAGACGGGATATTGTTCGTGCCGGCGCCGGCTCTCGCGATGCACAAAAGCTCCGGATTGAAATTGTAGTCGTGCATTTTAGCGGAGCGCACGATGATTGCGTCGGGATTTTCGCATTCGGCAGAAATGCTGTATTTTGCCGGATCAAACACGTCAAGTCCGATCTGCGCGATATTGTTGAGCGTTTTAATGTTGTACATTTTAGACCCCTCTTTATATATTTTTTAGTTTAGTACTTTATTATAATAAATTTTCCGCGAAATCACAATAGTATATCGCCAAAAAGCACGCCGTTTTTTTCGTTGGTTATAAGAACGCGCCTCACTTCGTTATGAAGCCCCTCGCCCTTTACGGCGACTTCACAGTAATTTTTTGCGTGCCCATGGAAAAAGCCGTCTTTTTCCTGTTCAAACAACACCTCTTCAACAGAGCCTATGCATGACCTTAAGTATTCTTTTTCCATACGTCCCGCTATTTCAGACGCTTTAGCCGCGCGCTCTTTTCGAACGCTTTTCGGAACGCTTCCCAGCATTGCGGCAGCGGCCGTTCCGGGGCGTTCGGAATACGGGAATATATGCATGAATGAAAAATTGCATTTTTCGATAAAGGCGAGAGTTTTGCAAAACTCTTTATCCGTCTCGTCCGGAAAACCGGTTATCAGATCGGCGCCGATAGCGCAGCCGGGGAAATACCGGCGGAGAAGCACCACAGATTCGTAAAACCTGGCTGTATCGTACCGTCTGCGCATACGTGACAGCGTCTCGTCGCAGCCGCTTTGCAGCGACAGATGAAAGTGCGGGCAGATATCGCGGATCCCGGCGGCGCGCTCGCAAAATTCCTCGGTTATGACGCGCGGCTCAAGTGAGCCGATACGCAGCCGCACGCCGGGCGCGTTATCCGCTATCGCGCAAATGACGTCTGCAAGCGTGCGCTTGGGCGAGAGGTCTCTGCCGTAAGAGGCGATCTCGATGCCTGTGATTATAAATTCTTTGTACCCTTCGGCGCAGAGCGCTTCGGCATATTCCGCAGCTGTGTCGGGTGGAAGCGAGCGCGACGGACCTCTTGAATACGGTATGATGCAGTATGAGCAGAAATTCGAGCAGCCGTCCTGTATTTTCAGCATGGCGCGCGTCCTGCCTGACAGATTGCCGGGCGGGAGCCGCTCAAAGTTCCGGCGGCGCAGAGCTTCGTCCACGCTGCGTATCTTGATTTTTTCGTTATATACGCGCTCGATTTCGTCCAGAAAAGCCAGCCTGTCTCCGCTGCCGGCGACAAGCTCTGCGCCGAGCTGTTCGGCAGCGTCCGGACTTATTTGAGAAAAGCAGCCGCACACTGCGACGACGGCGTCGGGATATTGCTTACGAAATTTTCGCACTGCCTGACGGGATTTCCTGTCGCTCTCCGCCGTGACGGAGCAGGTGTTTATGATGATGACGTCGCAATCCTCGCTTTCGCCGGCGATTTTATGTCCGCGCTCGGTAAGAAGAGTTTCAAGAGCCTGGCTCTCATACTGATTTACCTTACAGCCTAGCGTATGTATGTGAAATTTCATGTTTAGTATCCTCTTGTAATGACGGTAAGACAGATGATATAATATCCGCTGTGCGGATATTATATTTTGAAATTTAAGCCATTTTCCGCGCCGCATACAGCGGCAGCCGGAAATGTAATCTATTTTTCGTACGGACATGCGCCGGACGAAAAATACTTATCATCGCGCCAGCGCGCGAATGAAATGAGTGCGTACAGCGCGATGCAAAGAGTTCGCGCAAAGGTTTACTTTTGCGCGAAATAAAGCCGGAAAAGACGGTACATTGTATCATACTGGTTGGTATGATATGATAATCAAATAGCGGATATTTTCGCATATGCCGCCTGTTTTGAATAATGCGGCGGGGCGAAATGCTCCGCAAAACCACATGTGGCAAATTATATCGTAAAGACCTGCTTTTTATGATATTCTACCATGAATAAATTTACTTTAAAAGTGCAAACGGAGAAAAAGATGACAGTATACTTTGATAATTCCGCAACCACAAAGGTGTGCGACGAGGCGGCGAAAGCCGTGATGAGGATGATGACGGAGGAATACGGGAATCCGTCGTCCATGCACCGGCTCGGCAGACAGGCGAAGACGGAGCTGGATGACGCTCGAAAAGAGATAGCCGCGGCTATCGGCGCTATGCCGGAAGAAATATTTTTTACATCGGGCGGTACGGAGGCGGACAACTGGGCGTTGTTTAGCTCAGCAGAACTCAGACGCCATCACGGGAAGCATATAATCACAACGGCGGTAGAGCATGACGCTGTGCTCAAATCGGCTGAAAAGCTGGAGCATATGGGCTATACGGTGTCGTATATCGGCACGGACAGCACTGGCAGGATCGATATGGAGGAATTTAAGGATGCCCTGCGCGACGATACGGTTTTAGTATCGGTCATGCTGGTAAACAACGAGACAGGCGCCGTAAATGATATCGCCGCCATATCGCGGGAGCTGCGGAAGAAAAAATCGCAGGCTATTTTGCATACCGACGCGGTGCAGGCGTTCTGCAAGATACCGTTTACAGCCAAGTCCCTTGGCGCGGATCTGATAACGCTCAGCAGCCATAAAATACACGGACCCAAGGGCTGCGGCGCGCTTTATATCAAAAAGGGCATGCGCTTTCCACCGATTATCCTCGGCGGCGGGCAGGAGAAAAATCACCGTTCGGGCACGGAGGGACTTCCGAATATAGTCGGCTTTGCCACCGCTGCGAAAATAGGGATCGAGCTTATGCCGCAGTCAGTGGAGAATATGCGCAAGCTCCGCGAATACACGAAAAACCGTGTGCTGGAGCTCATCCCGGACGCTGTCGCAATAGGCGCGGGAGACGCGCCGCATATCCTGAGCATATCGCTGCCGGGATACAAAAGCGAGGTGCTGATGAATTTCCTCGATACGGAAGGCATATGTGTGTCGAGAAGCTCGGCGTGCAAAAAAGGCGGGCGCAGCCACGTGTTGGAGGCGATGAAGCTTCCAAACAAGGTGATAGACGGAGCCATCAGGGTGAGCTTTTCGCGTATGAACACCATGGAAGAGGCGGAGTATTTTGCCGTCAAACTGAAGGCGGCGGCGGATAGGCTTATAAGAGTAAAGTAAGGGGAGTTTAAGTATGTACGAGCTTATACAGGCGGGCGAGAGGACGTATTACATCTCCTGCCCGACAAATATAGGGATTTACAAGATAGACGATACCGGAGTATGCGTGATCGACACCGGTAACGACAAGGATTACGGCAGGAGGATACTGCGTATTCTGGAGGCAAACGGCTGGGAGCTGAAAATTATAATAAATACCCACGCCCATGCCGACCATATCGGCGGGAACGAGTTTCTGCAAAAGCGCACCGGCTGTAAGATATACGCGCCGGAGACGGATATCGCGCTCGTACACGACACGATATTGAACGCGTCCCTGTTGTACGGCGGCTCTCCGTGCAAGGAGATGCTCGGCAAATTTTTCTATGCAAAGGGAACGAATGCCGAGCTTTTGACGCAGGACATGCTTCCCGACGGGTTGGAGATGACACTTGTACCCGGGCACTCGCTCACGGGAGCCGCGCTTAAAACGCCGGACGGCGTGTGGTTTCTCGGTGACAGCGTTATTGGTGAAAATATCATACAAAAGCACCGTGTGCAGTTTCTGTATAACGTCGAAAACGCGCTCGATTCGATCGAGAAAATCAAGACGTTTGAGGGGAAAATGTTCATCCCGTCGCACTCCGCAGCGCTTGAGGATGTAAAAGAGCTTTGCGAGCTGAACCGCGCGTGCGTTGAAGAGAATATCGAGTTTATACACGGCGCGTGCACAGGTACCGGATTTGAGGATATACTTAAAAAGGTCATGGATCACAATGGGCTTGAGATGAATGTTTCCCAGTATCTTCTCATCGGCAGCACCGTGCGCTCATATCTGTCGTATATGAGAAACAACGGTCTTGTCGATATAGAGTGCAAGGATAACCGCCTGCTGTGGCGCGGAATTGTGAAAGCTTGAAAAGGGTGATAAATTTTTTCGTGAGGTAGTACCATGAAATACTTGATAGATTTCACAGCTTTAGCGTTCTTATATGCTTTTGTTTTTTTCAGGAAGTGGAAAATTAGAGGCAAAGAGATACTGCTTGTCAATACGCTGATGTATATATATCTTTCTTTTGTGCTTTATTTTACTTTGATGCCGATAATAT
>CALWWO010000162.1 GCA_944385265.1 uncultured Oscillospiraceae bacterium | reverse complement strand
CATTTTGCGTTATCCTCTTTTTAATTGACATTTTACGAGGGATTCCATAGAATCTTTAAGTTAAAACTACAATGAGGAGTGCATATTCTGGCAGCCGACAAAAAAGTTCTTCAGATCACCGATATGGATACGGATTTTGCCCAATGGTTTACCGATGTAGTCGTTAAAGCAGGTCTCATCGACTATTCCGGCATAAAGGGTTTTTTCATCATGCGGCCGTACGGCTACGCTATCTGGGAGAACATCCAGTCTGTTTTAGATAAAAAGTTCAAGGAGCTTGGGCACGAAAACGTCTCGATGCCGCTGCTTATTCCCGAGAGCCTTCTCCAGAAAGAGAAAGACCACGTTGAGGGATTTGCGCCGGAGGTCGCTTGGGTGACGCACGGCGGGAGCGAAGAGCTCGCCGAGCGTCTCTGCGTCCGTCCGACGTCCGAAACGCTGTTCTGCGACCATTGGAAGCACGTCGTCCAGTCATGGCGCGATCTGCCGAAGCTGTATAACCAGTGGTGCTCTGTCATCCGCTGGGAAAAGACGACGCGTCCGTTTTTGAGAGGCCGCGAATTTCTGTGGCAGGAGGGTCACACGCTTCACCGCACGGTGGAAGAGGCCGAAGCGGAGACGCAGCAGATGCTTGAGGTATATGCCGATTTCTGCGAAAACTGGCTCGCCATGCCCGTTATAAAGGGGCGAAAGACCGATAAGGAGAAGTTTGCGGGCGCCGAGGCCACATACACCGTCGAGTGCATGATGCACGACAAAAAGGCGCTCCAGAGCGGTACGTCCCACTATTTTGGAGACGGGTTTGCAAGGGCGTTCGACATCACCTTTACAGACAAGGACAACACGCTTAAATACCCCTTCCAAACGTCGTGGGGACTCTCCACCCGCCTTATCGGCGGCTTAATAATGACGCACGGCGACAACAACGGCCTCGTCCTGCCGCCAAAGATCGCGCCGACACAGGTCATGGTCATACCGATCAACATGAAAAAGCCCGGCGTGCTCGAAAAAGCACAGGAGATCGCCGGGGTGCTCAAAAACGCCGGTATCCGCACGGGCTGCGACACATCGGATCAGAGCCCGGGATGGAAGTTCTCCGAGTATGAGATGCGCGGCATACCGCTTCGTATAGAGATCGGTCCGCGCGATATCGAAAACAATCAGTGCGTCGCCGTAAGCCGCGACAACAGAGAAAAAGCCACCGTCTCGCTCGACGCGCTCGTCTCCTCCGTAAACGAGCTGCTCGACGGCGTTCAGAAGCGCCTTTACGAGAAGGCTAAAGCGAACCTTGTCGAAAACACCCGCCCCGTGACATCTGTTGAGGAGGCAAAGCAGGTCATCGCCGAAAAGGGCGGCTTTATCAAAATGATGTGGTGCGGCGACCTCGACTGTGAACTGAAGATGAAAGAGGACGTCGGCGTATCATCGCGCTGCATGCCGTTTGAGCAGGAGCATATAGGCGATATATGCCCGGTTTGCGGTAAACCGGCAAAACACCTGGTCGTCTGGGGCGTATCGTACTAATAAAGCCCGCTATTACAGCATTGGAGCTGGTTTTATGATAAAACTTTCTGAATTTTGCTCTGTCCACGATTTTGACATCGGAGTTATAACATTAAAAAGCAACGGCTTTGCTATCACAGGTCTGTATTTCGGGGCATATGAGCCGACTGTAACAGTACCCGACGTACATTACAGAGCAGTGGCGGAGCTTGAGCAATATTTCACGGGGGCATTGCGCGATTTTACAGTCCCGATAAAGCTTCACGGAACGCCGTTTCAATTAGCGGTATGGCAGGAGCTTTTGAAGATCCCGTATGGCGAAACGCGGTCATACAAGGATATCGCCTGCGCTATCGGTAAGCCTAAAGCGACACGCGCTGTAGGCGGTGCGAATCACAATAATCCGATATCGATAATCGTACCGTGTCACCGTGTTATCGCGTCCGACGGGTCTCTCGGCGGATATGGAGGCGGACTTGATATCAAACAGTGGCTACTTGAGCTTGAAAAGCACGGTGTGGCTGTATGATACGGTCTGCGGCAAATCTATAAAGCAAGAAGTTTCACCGTTTTTAAGCGAACAAAAAATTAGGCGGCAGCGCAGTTGTTTACTGCGCTGCCGCCTTTTCTTTATCGGTATTATATTCTAGGTCTCATATTGCTAAACGCGATGACTATGCTGTCTATACCAAGTGACAGTAAATACAGGCTTATGATATAGCTTACCGACAGCATAGAAATTATAGGCTGCAGCAGCATCATGATCCCAAGTACAAGTCCCGTAATATTTGCTATAAGCATAAGGTAATACGCAGCTTTTCCAGCCATTATACGGACCATAGGCATATGTGAAAGCCTTGAAATACAATGAGTGATGAACCATATCGGGAACAGCATCGACACTATCAGGCTGCCGGCGTCAGGATACACGATAAGCATAACGCCGGACATCACGCTGAGTATTCCGAATATAAGCGCGACCATAGGTCCTATCCCTGTATATCGCTCTACGCGCACATACAATACGATATCGGAGACACCCATCACGATGGCGACTACACCGTACAGCATTACAAAGCCCGTAAGCGCCAGCCCGGGGTTTGCAAATGTGAAAGCTCCCAATAGGATGAGCAATATGCCGATTATAAGTTCAAACCAGTCAAAACCCGTCCGTTTTCCCATTATTTTTCGCCTCCAGCCGTTAAAATCTCCATAAACTCTTCGCCGGTGATAGTCTCTTTCTCATACAGGAATTTTGCAAGCTCATCAAGCTTTGCACGATTTTCTTTCAATATCTGTTTCGCTTTTTCGTGCTGTTTTTTAATAAGCTCTACAACTTTTTTGTCTATATCCTTCTGCGTATCGGCAGAGCAGACAAGCGATGTGTCGCCGCCCAGATACTGATTATTTACCGTCTCCATCGCTACCATGTCAAATTCATCTGTCATGCCGTAGCGCGTTATCATGGCGCGGGCGAGCTTTGTCGCCTGTTCTATATCGTTTGACGCACCCGTAGTGATTTCGTTGAACACAACCTCTTCGGCGGCACGACCGCCGGTCAGCGTAGCTATCTTATTTTCAAGCTCCTGTCTGGTGAGCAGATATTTATCTCCCGTTTCCACCTGCATTGTGTATCCGAGAGCGCCGGACGTCCTTGGGATTATAGTTATCTTCTGCACAGGAGCTGAATGCGACTGCTTTGCGGCGACAAGCGCATGACCTATCTCGTGGTAAGCCACGATCATCTTTTCCTTATCCGACAAAACGGCGTTCTTTTTCTGATATCCTGCGATCACGACCTCAATGCTCTCTTCAAGATCCGACCGGGTGACTACAGTCCGCCCATCGCGCACTGCACGCAGCGCCGCCTCGTTTATGATATTAGCAAGCTCCGCGCCTGATGCACCTGACGCCATACGCGCGATAGTATGGAAATCAACGTCCTGCGACACATTGATTTTTTTCGCGTGGACCTTTAATATTGCCTGTCGTCCCGCGAGATCAGGCAGTTCTACCGGTATCCTTCTGTCAAAGCGTCCCGGACGCGTAAGCGCCGGATCAAGCGATTCTGGGCGGTTTGTTGCCGCAAGGATTATGACGCCTGTGTTATCCTCAAATCCGTCCATCTCCGTAAGGAGCTGGTTTAATGTCTGCTCGCGCTCGTCGTTTCCGCCAAGCCCGCCGGAGCTTCGTTTTTGACCAATAGCGTCTATCTCATCGATAAAGACGATACACGGCGCTTTTTCCTTTGCCTGCTTGAACAGGTCGCGTACCTTTGACGCTCCCATACCGACGAACATCTCTACAAATTCCGATCCGGAAATCGAGAAAAACGGGACGTTTGCCTCGCCTGCGACTGCTTTGGCAAGCATCGTCTTGCCGGTACCCGGAGGTCCTACCAGCAAAAGACCTTTCGGCATTGCGGCTCCTGCATCTATATATTTCTGCGGATTATGCAGATAGTCTACAACCTCGGCAAGACTCTCCTTTGCCTCGTCCTCTCCCGCAACGTCGGTAAAGCATATCCCCTGTGTTGACTGTACGTAAATTTTGGCGTTGCTCTTTCCGAACGCCATGGAGTTTTTACCGCCCGCCTGCTCTATGAGCTTTTTGCTCATATATTGCCCTATAGCGATGAAGATTACTATCGGCAGCACGGTCGTGAGCAAAATTCTGAGCAGTGGAGACATTGGCTCCTCATACACGCGTGCAAATTCCGCGCCTGAATCATGAAGCCGCTCTGTAAGCGTTGGATCCTCCATCGGACCTGTCGCATATACTTTTGTCTGCTCCTTATCGGTAAAAAGTATCTGCGTATCCTCTACCTGTACGAGTCCGATGTTTTTTTCGTCGATCATATCCATAAACGTGCCGTAATCGACCTCTTCGACCTGATTTTGACTTAAAAGCGGTGTAACTATCAGGTTAAATAGGAAAATAACAAGCAAAACTATAGCGTAATAATAGATAAGCGGTTTTCTCGGTGATTTTATTTCTTTCATACTAACTCCTTTCCTTCTGCTCGTAACTCTCCGCCTGAGCCTGCGTTGCCTTTAAAGACAGTAGCAGCGCTCTGTCGGCTGCCTGAAGAGCAAAATCGAGCGCATATTCGGCGAGAAGTATCTGCTCCTCTGCCGATATATCCGCATCGCCACTCTCTTTAGCGTGCACCTCAAGATCAGCCCTTGTGATAGCCATTATCTTTTCTATCTCTTCATATGCCTTCGAAAGCAGTGTGATACAGCTTGCCTTTGAAAATCGCAGTTTCTGCCGCAGCGCAAGTTCGGTTTCAGTGCACTCTCTTTCAAGCTGCTCTATCTCCTGTTTTAACCTGTCTGCCCCGACAGATTCTCCGAATATGATACGGCTGTGCATTTTACCGAGCTTTTCATCCAGTTCACACAGTTTTACGGCGAGAATTTCGTTTGCCATATATAATCCGCCCCCTATCCTATATTTTTATTTTAGCTATTTCCCCCGTCTTTTCAATTATCACAAAAAACGCCCGTGTATAGACAAAAACGCCGAAGTGTAAAAAAATTTTACACTTCGGCGTTTTTGATACATCTTTGTTTCGGCATTATGATGTTTTAATTGAGCGGCGATATCCCCTCTGTCATCAAAAGATATACAAGGCATACTATTTCATCAAGGTTTTCAGTATCCTCGTCCGTCCACTCGCGCAATATGCCCATTATCGCCTGACGATGATACCGCAGTATAAGCTTTACTTCGGAGCGCGTGCGTCCACGGTACAGATTTTTTCTCTCTATCACATGCTCAAAAAGACGATAGGCGTACCGAGTAATTATTTGCTCAAGTTCGTCTCTATAATTACTTTGCATTCCGCGCTTTATGTATGGCGAAGCTTTTATAGCCATGAGAAAAAACTCGCGCAGCGTCTGCTGTGGGTCATTGTCTGGCATCGTCTCGCTCAGCAATTTTTCCATCTGCTTTTCCATAACCCATCGGAAAAGCTCCGGAATATCTTCAAAATGATAGTAAAATGCCTGTCTCGTTATACGGCATTCTTCAACGATGCCCTTTACTGTCAATTTCTTTACGTTTTTTTCAGTCAAAAGCCTTACTGCCGCCTCGGCTATAGCTTCTTTCGTATCAATCGGCATACCCTTCCCCCTTCCCGGCTCCGTAGCGGATACGACGCAAAACCACTCTGAACAGTACTTTGAATTTTATTATACAAGTACAGCAAGCCTTTTTCAACTGCTGTCAAATGCTTCGATACATAATCTTTCCTTTACAATCGCCCTTTTGAGTAACATATTCTGTTCTATACGATGTTGTTTGGCGCTTTGAATTATACAAATTAAATACACTTTCACTGCGCTGTAAAATTTTCTTATAAAAAAACGCGCCGATTATGTTGTAATATACAATGATATGTGTTATAATTAATTTCAGTTGGTAAAATCAGTATATTTTTGGATTAAGGAGTGTTATCTATGTCAGACGTTTTAAACGAGAGCAGACTCGCGCGTCATAAAAAAATGACCGAAGATCCGCTCGGGCGGGTTATCCCGTCGATCGCAATCCCCATGATTATTTCAATGCTTGTCGACGCCGTTTACAATCTCGCCGATACATACTTTGTTAGCGGGCTTGGTATGTCCGCTACCGCAGCAGTCGGTGTAAACGATTCTCTTATGCACCTAATGATGTCGCTGTCAATCGGTTTCGGTATGGGCGCTTCAAGCTACATCTCACGCCTTTTAGGTGCAAAGGATCATGAAACAGCGTCGCGTGCCGGTACTACCACGCTTTTTACAGGTATGCTTTTTGGACTTGGCTTTGCGATCATATGCTACATTTTTATGGAGCCGCTCGTAATGCTACTTGGCTCGACGGAAGCCTCGAAGCAATACTCGATCGATTACGCTACCTATATACTTGCCGCCGCTCCTATCACGGTCGCAAATACCATATTATCACAGCTTCTGCGTTCTGACGGAAGCTCTAAATACTCGGCTTTCGGACAGGGCATTGGCTGCGTCATCAACTGCGTGCTCGACCCCATATTTATAAACAACCTTGGTCTTGAGGTCGCCGGCGCCGCTATAGCTACATCTATATCAAAGGTGTTCAGCTTTATTATGCTTGCCATTCCGTTTATCAAAAAACAGAGTATGATTGAAATAAAACTTTCGTACTTCACACCTAAATGGTATATTTACAAAGAGGTCGCGAGAATGGGTATCCCGTCGTTCTTGCGCTCCTCTCTCATGAGTATCTCTAC
>CALWWO010000161.1 GCA_944385265.1 uncultured Oscillospiraceae bacterium | reverse complement strand
ACAACGTCGAAATCGAACCAGTTTTCTTTCTGGATCTTTTCAACAAGCGCTGTATCGCCGGCGTAATCGGCGCCGGCTGCGAGCGCTTCTTCAACGCGCTCCGGCTTGCAGAATACGAGGACCTTGCGGGTCTTACCGGTGCCGTGCGGAAGAACGACGGCGCCGCGGACCTGCTGGTCTGCATGACGTGAGTCGACGCCGAGCTTTATGTGAAGCTCAACAGTCTCGTCAAACTTTGCCTTGGAAGCTTTGACGACAAGGTCAAAAGCCTCTGCGGGATCATACTGAGTAGCTTTATCGAACAGCTTTGCGCTTTCTTTATAATTCTTGCCTCTAAACATGATTAAGCCTCCTCTACTACGATGCCCATGCTGCGGGCGGTGCCGGCTATCATGCTCATAGCGGCTTCAACGCTGCCTGCGTTGAGGTCGTTCATTTTCTGCTCGGCTATTTTGCGGACTTCTTCTTTGCTTATTTTGGCGACCTTATCTCTCTGAGGTACGCCGGAGCCCTTTTCGATGCCGCATGCCTTCTTAAGAAGGACGGCAGCCGGGGGAGACTTAGTAATAAACGAAAAGCTGCGGTCGGCATAGACCGTGATAACGACGGGGATGGTCATACCCATATCGTTTTTCGTACGCTCGTTAAATTCTTTTGTAAACATACCGATGTTTACGCCGTGCTGACCAAGAGCCGGACCTACCGGGGGAGCGGGAGTCGCTTTGCCGGCAGGAATTTGCAGTTTGATGATTCCTGTAACTTTCTGTGCCACTTTACGTGCACCTCCTGATAAATATGTGGTTATTGTACGGATAAAGCTCCGCACGATTTTGGCGGGAAAAAATTCCCTCCCACTTGCCGTGATGACGACGGCGCAAAACGACGAATCGTGATGCTTAAAATTGCGATACTACCTCGATTTGATCAAAATCGAGATCTACCGGCGTTTCTCTGCCAAACATGGAAACGATAACGCGGACGCGGCGCTTATCGACTTCGATCTCGTCGATAGTGCCGAGGAAGCCGTCAAGCGGACCGTCGGTAACCTTAACGGTATTGCCGACTTCAAAGTTTACGACCACGTCGTGTTTCTCAACGCCGAGGGCGAGGATCTCCTCGTCTGTCAAAGGCACCGGCTTGTTGTTAGGTCCTACGAAACCGGTAACGCCGCGGACATTGCGGACGAGATGCCAGCTTTCATCCGTAAGGATCATTTTGACAAGGACGTAACCGGGAAAGACCTTGCGTTCGACTGTTTTAGTCTGAGAATCGGTGATTTCCGTAACAGTTTCCATAGGGATATTGATATCCAAGATGAGATCCTGCATTTTACGGTTTTCAACAGCCTTTTCAATGGTTGCGGCAACTGCGTTTTCATAGCCGGAATAAGTGTGTATGACATACCATCTTGCCTGTTCCGCCATGACGGTTAACCTCCGATCGAAATAATAAGCCTTACAGCGCCGGAGGCGAGGAGGTCAAACCCCCAAACGACAACGGCGAAAGAAACAATGACCAGCAGGGCGACTGCGGTGTTGTTCCTGATCTGTGATTTTGAAGGCCAAACGACCTTTTTAAGCTCGCTTCTCATTTCGCGGAACCATTTTGCAATGGCTTTACCCATTCTCTTAATGGCTTTACCCATTCTCTTAAAGATATTTCCGTTTTTCTCTTTGTTTTTTGCCATCTGCTTGGCGCGGGCTCTTGCAAGCTCCTCCTTGCGGGCTTTTGCCGCCTGCTTTTCTTCGTTAGTCACTGAAACACATCCTTTCCTAAACGGGCGAAGGCCTTACTTTGTTTCGGTATGCACAGTGTGCTTACGGCAGAAACGGCAGTACTTGTTCATTTCAAGACGGTCCGGAGTGTTTTTCTTATTTTTTGTAGTATTGTAATTTCTCTGCTTGCACTCGTTACATCTCAATGTGACCTTAACTCTCATACGGCACCTCCAATTCTATTTGCCTCCCTGTTTGAATTTGACGGAGCAGAGCGCTTGTCGTAAGTGCGAAAAAATGCACACGAAAAAAACACCTCTCCATCGACAGGTAAAGTCAGTATAACATCATCGGCGCTCGCGGTCAACAAAATTTTAGATTTTTTCCGTTAAAATTCAGAAAAATCCGTGGAAATCGATGGCAAATGCTGTATAATAGTTGCACGAAAGATGAAAGGGAAAAGTTTTATTATGAGGATAATGGCAATAGATTACGGCGACGCGAGGACAGGTATCGCTGTGTCCGACGCGATGGGAGTGCTCGTAGGCGAAGCTTGGGTCATAAAGGAATACTCAGCCGAAAAGGTTGCGGACGCGATAGCCGCGTCAGCGCATGAGCGCGGCGTTGAAAGACTGGTGCTGGGATATCCGCTGAATATGGACGGCACAGTGGGACCGCGTGCGGAAAAAAGCCTTGAAATGCGCGATATGCTCATCGAAAAAACCGGACTTGATGTAGTTATGTGGGATGAGCGCAGGACGACAGTAGCCGCGCATAATATACTGTCCGAAAACGGAAGGTACGGGAAAAAGAGGAAAAGCAGTGTCGATGCGGTGGCAGCGTCGCTGATACTTGAGGGGTATCTCAACTCGCTCAAATAAGGGATTTAAAGCGGAAAGCGGCGCAGCGCGTCCGTGCGCTTGGGCTGCGCGCCGTTCTGAGAGAAAACGATCGGAGAAGTTAACATGAAAAAGACATACGTGACGAAAATGCCGGATCACATAGGCGCTTTTTTGCAGGCGAGCCGTTGCTTTGCGTCGCTCGATATGAATATCACGAGAGTGAGCTACAATAAGGCGATAGATTCGCATACTCTGTTTATCGACGCCGAGGGGGACGAACGGCAGCATGAAAAGGCGCGCAAGCGCCTTGAGGAGATAGGATATCTTCAGGAGGAGCAGAACGAGCCGAACGTCGTGCTGCTCGAGTTCAGGCTGAGAGATGTTGCCGGCAGTGTGACCGGCATACTGGAGCTGATAGCGAGCTTTAATTTCAACATATCGTACATAAGCTCTCAGGGAGACGGCAGCGAGTATCAGCTTTTTAAAATGGGACTTTTTGTGGACGAAACGTCGGATTTGACGGAGTTTATAAAGAGCGCGGAAAAGCTGTGCAATGTGCGGATGATAAATTATAACCGCTCCGAAAAGGTATTCGATAACAGCATTTTTTACGATTCGTTCGTGACGAGCCTGATAGAAGCGAGCGGCATATCGACGTCGAACAGAAACGATCTGCTCGTGAACACGAACCTCGCCATGCAGATACTCGACGAGCGCGGACTCTCACCGTATAAGACGTTCGACAGCATAAGCGGCTTTGCCGACCTGCTCGCAAGCTGCAAGGGAAAAAATTTTGCCCCGCGCATAACAAAGCATAAGCTGAGCGAGGGTACGGAGCTTACGCTGATCGAGCCGCCGTGCGGCAGCAACACGGCGATCATGAGAAGCGGGAATGAGACGCTTTTTATAGACAGCGGGTACGCGTATTACAAAGAGGAAATGATAAAGATCTTCCGCGAGGAGATACCGGGCTTTGACACGATGAAAAAGACGATACTCATAACGCACGCGGACGTCGACCACTGCGGACTTTTGCCGATGTTCGACGAGATAATAGCGAGCCGCCGAAGCGCAGAATGTCTAAGGCTGGAATACGAGGGAAAAGACGGTTTCCGTGAAAGAAATGTACTTCACAAGCCGTATATCCGGATATGCAAAACGCTTACGGAGTATATGCCGCCGTCGCCGGATAAAGTGACGCCGATGTGGCGGGAGGAGCTGCCGGACGATGAAGCGATATGGCAGATAGGCTTTTTTACATTCGGCGATCTCCGCTTTGAGGTATACGAGGGGAGAGGCGGGCATCTGCCCGGCGAGATAATACTGATAGACTATGAGCATCATTTAGCGTTTACCGGCGATGTGTATGTCAATACGCACGGTATGACGGACAAGCAGCGCCACTATAACCAGTACGCGCCGATACTTATGACGTCGGTAGATACGGACCCGCAGCTATGCGCTCAGGAGCGCCGCGCGCTGCTTCAGCGGCTCGGAGCGGGCAAATGGCAGATATTCGGCGCGCATGGATATAAAAAGGATTACGAGGTCAACGTATAGTTATTGGCAGTATATTTTAAAGCAAAAGCGCCGCAGCTTCAAAGCTGCGGCGCTTGAAATTCACTGCCTATTTTCCAATTGCGATCTTGTAGCAGCGCCCGTCCGCGGCTCGAAATCTCTGCACCGCGCAGCCGGCATGCCGTTTAAACGCGCAGCCATTTTGCATATTTATCATGATCGCGCAGCTGTGCCCGTTTTCGGATCACAGATTTTTGACGAATAACGCCCTGATCGCATTCAGAACGGCAATGATCATTACCCCGACGTCGGCAAAGATGGCAAGCCACATGTTGGCAATGCCCACCGCGCCCAATATCAGGCAGATGAGCTTGACACCGATGGCGAACACGATGTTTTGATATACGATACTCAGACACTTGCGCGAGATCTTTATGGCTTTAGAAATTTTCATGGGGTCGTCGTCCATCAAGACAACATCTGCCGCTTCAATAGCCGCATCGGATCCCATAGCTCCCATCGCGATTCCAATGTCCGCACGGCGCAGAACCGGGGCGTCGTTGATACCGTCGCCGACGAAAGCGAGTTTCGCCTTATCCGGTTTGCTTTTCAGCAGTTCTTCTACCTTTTCGACCTTGTCGGCAGGGAGCAGCTCGCTGTATACCTGATCTACTCCCAAAGAGCTCGCTACCTGATCGGCTACTTTTTTTGCGTCGCCGGTAAGCATAACTGTCTTGCGGATACCGGCGGATTTCAGAGCGGAAATTGCAGCTTTGGAATTGGGCTTAACGATATCGGATATCACGATATGTCCCGCGTATTCACCGGAAATCGTCATGTGGATGATTGTACCGACGCTGTGGCAGTCGATATACCGAACTCCCAAGCGTTCCATCAGCTTGTTATTGCCTGCCACTACTTCGACGCCGTCCACCTTTGCGATCACGCCGTTGCCGCTGATCTCCTGAATGTCGGTTACGCGGCTGCGGTCTATTTCCTTTCCGTATGCCCGCTGTAAGCTTTTGCTGATGGGATGCGAGGAAGAGCTTTCGACAAGCGCCGCATACTCGATCAGCTCAGCATTTTCAATCTCATTGTGATGGATCCCGTTGACTTCGAATACTCCTTGGGTCAAAGTTCCGGTCTTATCGAATACGACGATCTTTGTTTGGGAAAGAGTCTCTAAATAATTAGAGCCTTTGACAAGCACGCCTTCTTTGCTGGCTCCGCCGATCCCTGCGAAAAAGGAGAGAGGGATACTGATTACAAGAGCGCAGGGGCATGAGATGACAAGGAACGTCAAAGCGCGGTAGACCCATATGTCCCATTCAGCGGCAAGACCCATGCCAAGCGCGCGGACGAGAGGCGGAAGGATCGCCAGCGCCAGCGCTGCAATACAGACCACAGGTGTGTAAACGCGGGCGAATTTGGAAATAAAGTCCTCGGATTTTGATTTGCGGGAGCTTGCGTTTTCCACAAGGTCTAAAATTTTTGATACTGTGGATTCGCCAAATTCCTTTGTAGTTTGAATTTTCAGAACTCCGGTCATATTGATGCAGCCGCTGGTGATCTCATCGCCTGATTTGATATCGCGAGGAAGGCTCTCGCCTGTAAGGGCGCTGGTATTGAGACTGGACTCGCCCTCAACTACAATGCCGTCGATAGGCACCTTTTCGCCGGGCTGCACTACGATCACACTGCCGATCTCGACTTCATCGGGATCGACTCTTTCCAGTTTTCCGTCCAGCTCTATATTTGCATAGTCGGGGCGGATATCCATCAAATCGCTGATATTCCGGCGGCTTTTGCCCACAGCGTAACTTTGAAACCATTCGCCGATCTGATAAAACAGCATAACCGCGATGGCTTCCGTATAATCGCTGCTCTGTTCATAAAGAGCCAAAACGATAGCACCGACAGTGGCGATAGCCATCAAAAAGCTCTCGTCAAAAACCTGCCGGTTTTTGATACCCTTGAAAGCCTTGACCAAAATATCGTATCCGATGATAAGATAGTCGACAAGGTACAGCGCCAAGAGCGCCCAATATCCTGCACCGGAGAACGGGGTATCCAATGTGTCAAACACAGTTTCTGGCAAAAGCTGTAAAACAAGCAGAAGGGCTGTGGCAATCAAAATACGCCTCAGAATTTTTTTCTGCTTTCCGGTCATATTGCTGTTTTGGTTTTGACCCCATATCAGCAATCCGACCGCCATGACTATGATAAGTGCAAGCAGCCCATTTATGATCAGTTCTTGCATAACGCAAGACCTCCTTTGTTTTTATATGTTCCATATGTGACAGAGCGTTTTACGAACAATAGATTTTGCAGCCGACAAAGTTTTTGCAGCTTTTGATCGCCTAACGGATCGCGCTTTATTCTTCCTGCCATAGCGCGTATTTAAGATTAGAAACAGCAAAATCTGAAACTGTATGCTCTGCCATATTTGCGCGGGAGGCTTGGCTTTTCGCGTCCGTTCACGCGATGCTCCCTGTCCCGCCATATTTGAAATTATATATAAATCTGTTGAAAGCACCTCCGCAAATTCGGGAGGTGCTTTCTCAAGACAAGCTTAGATGTAAATTTCGCAGTCGTCCTCGACCCTTTTGCAGTTTTTAAGCACCTGCTGCATGACCGTTTTCGGCTCATGCCCATCCTCAAACTCAACGTTCATTTTGAGCGTCATAAAATTTACGATAGCGTCCTTGACGCCGGGAGTTTTCCGCGCGGCGTCCTCCATCTTGTTAGCGCAGTTGGCGCAGTCAACTTCGATTTTGTACGTCTTTTTCATTGTATGTAACTCCTTTCAGGGCAATCGATATATTAAATGATTGCTTAATTATTTACTTGTAGTATATGCAGATAGCGCGATGAGGTCAATAGGTTTAGCGTGATATTTTCCATTTGGGCTAAAAGAGCTTCTGTTTGGGAAAATTTTATATGCGTGCTCTCACGCACCGTCAACTAAAATGCGGCGTTTGCGGGCGTATTGTTTTCCGCTTGCGGTCTATCGCTTTGAGACGGATTATGATATAATATCTTTTAAACGGATATTATATTTGTGATTTAAGTCCTTTTTCTCGCCCCTTGCGGGGCAACTGCCACGCTGCGGCTTCGCAGAATTTGCCGCGTGCGCGGCAAAAAAATTCAAATCCGTTTTTCGTACGGACATGCGCCGGATGAAAAACACAAATAGTCCCGCAAGCGGGCGAAGGTGCGCGCAGCGGGACTGCGGAATAATTCGCATAGACGCCTGCGTTTATGCGAAACAAAGCAGGAAAAGATGACACATTATACCATAACGTCTTCGCCGTTATGGTATAATAATTTTGAAAGGTGGAGATTGTAATGCCGAATATTTCATTGCCGCATGACCACGGGCAGAGTATCGAAAAAGAGTTGGAGAATATGCCGAAGGAGGAGGATTTCCAAACTGTTTCCGATATTTTCAAGCAGCTCTGCGACAGAAGCCGTGTCCGCATATTCTGGCTGTTGTGCCATTGTGAAGAATGCGTTATAAATCTTGCTTCCATAGTGGGGATGACAAGCCCTGCGGTCTCTCATCATCTTCGCCAGTTAAAAAGCAGCGGGCTGATCGTGAGCCGCCGGGAGGGGAAAGAGGTTTATTACAAAGCTGCCGACACGGATGAGGCGCAGCTTTTACATCACATGATCGAAAAAATTATGGAAATATCCTGCCTGTCTATCGAATGATTTTAGCATAGGAGGCGACACATGAAGGAAGAATATAAGATTTTTCTTGAGCGAGCCATGCATAAGATTCCCAATGGGGCGTTTGAAATCAAGCGGCATGAGCCGACGCTTCCCGGCGCTTCATTGCTAACGGAGCAGTTTACCACAAAAACGAAAGGAAAAGGGAGGATAGAGTCCTTTTATCTGTTCCCCGGAGTTGAGATATCGTTCCAGCAATTTTTGGCTGAACAGATAAGTTTTCACCATGAAGCCAAGGATTTCGTTTTAGAAATCAATCATTGCCGAAAGGGCAGGATAGGATGGAATATGCGGGGGAAAACCGCAGTATATCTTGGCGCGGGAGATTTATGCCTTCACTCCATGGCAAGCTGCGCCGATTCGGAGATGACGCTTCCGATGGGATATTATGAAGGGATTGCCGTCACTGTAGATTTGCAGGAATTAAAAACAAGCTGCCCTGAAATTTTATGCGAAGCCGGGTTTGACACGGATTTGCTCTATCGGAAATTTTGCGCGGATAAAGCGCCGCACGGCGTCACCTCAAACAGCGCTATCGACGGTATTTTCTCGTCTTTGTATGACTTGCCGGAACGTCTGCGTCTCCCTTATTATAAACTGAAGGCTCAGGAAGTTTTACTATATTTGCTGCAGCTTGAGCCAGAGACGGAAAAGAAATTGACACAGTATGGCACGCAGCAGGTAGAGCTGATAAAAGAGGTCAGAGATTTTCTTGTGCAGCATTTAGATCAGCGCTTTACTATTGAGGAGCTCTCTAAAAAATATCTGCTGAATACTTCGTCCTTGAAAGCCGTTTTCAAAACTGTTTACGGAATGCCCATCGCGTCTTATGTAAAAGAATATAGGATACATGAGGCGATGAAACTGCTGCTGGAGACCGATGACAGCATCGCCGTGATTGCAGAAAAGGTCGGCTATGAGACTCAAGGGAAATTTACGAAGGCGTTTAAGGAAAAGGTAAATATCCTGCCGAAGGAATATCGAAAGTTGTATCGGAAATAATGTGCCGCGCCATCGCCATCTGTGAGGGTACGGTTTCAAACTATATTTTGCTTAATTTTTTGTTTTTTCTCGCCGGTCGTTGGCTTGACGGGATTTTATAGCTTGAAAACGACGTTTAAAGGCGGGCTGATCTATTTTGATCAGCCCGCCTTTTTAATTGCGTTATATTTTCGTGCGCCGTACCGTAAAAGTTTGGTTTACAGTGCGGTTTTATCTCTCATACGGCTTATCTGCTGTGCTTGCCTTTTTTGGAGTACGATACGGTCGCGTACGCGCCGAGTAGCGATATACCGCAAAGCGCAGCCCACAGCGCGATGTTCGCATTGTCTCCCGTATCGGGATCCTCCGTATCGGCAGGCTCCTGCTCGTCGGAATTGCCCGTAGCCGGTATCTCTACCGCCGCTTTGGCATAGCCGCAAACGGTGCACTGCTCGTGCTTTGAGCCCGACTCGGTCTCTGTCGCCTCTTTGTCGATTATCCACTCAAATG
>CALWWO010000160.1 GCA_944385265.1 uncultured Oscillospiraceae bacterium | reverse complement strand
TGTCGGCTCGTTTATAATTCTCTTTACGTCGAGACCGGCTATTTTGTCGGCGTCCTTTGTCGCCTGCCTCTGAAAGTCGGTAAAATAGGCAGGGACGGTGATGACGGCTTCGGTTACCGTGGTGCCGAGATAGCCCTCAGCGTCCGTTTTGAGCTTTTGAAGGATCATCGCGGATATCTCCTGAGGAGTATATGATTTGCCGTCGATCGTAACTTTATAATTAGAGCCCATCTCACGTTTTATGGATGAGATCGTTCTGTCCGGATTCGTGATAGCCTGGCGTTTCGCTACCTGACCCACCATACGTTCTCCGTCCTTCGAAAAAGCAACGACGGACGGCGTCGTTCTTGCGCCCTCGGCGTTGGCGATAACTACAGGCTCGCCGCCTTCGATAACTGCTACGCATGAATTTGTAGTACCAAGGTCAATTCCTATGATTTTTCCCATTGTATTTTCCTCCTAATTAAATTGGTTTATATTTTATTTTAAAATGGTCTGCGGCTGATATTATCAGTTTGCGACCTTTACCATTGAAAAGCGAATTACTTTGTCGCCAAATTTGAAGCCCTTTTCAAACTCCTCGACTATCTCGCCGTCTCCGTAATTTTCATCTTCTATATGCATTACGGCGTTGTGGAGGGCGGGATCAAATTTTTTCCCTACTGCTTCGATTTCAACAATGCCGAGCTTATCGAAAATCGATTTTAGCTGCGCCATAGTCATCTCAACGCCCTTGTAAAATGCGGCGTCGCTGCATTCCATGCTGAGCGCCCGCGCAAGATTATCGTAAATGGGCAGGATCTTTATAATAGTATCGCCGCGTACATCGGCAAAGATAGCGTCGCGCTCCTTTTGGCTGCGCTTCCTAAAATTATCGTATTCGGCGTACAGGCGCATATATTTTTCCTTTTCGGCGTTGAGTTCAGCAATCAAGGGGTTTTCAGCCGCGCCGGCTTGGTCTGAAGGCTGTGAAGTTTCCTGCGCGGAATATTCCGTGTTTTCCGCAGTACCGGCTGTCAGTTCAAACTCGTCTTCCGGAGTATTGTTTTGTTTTTTCTTAGACAATTATTTCATCTCCTATGTGTCATTTTTCGGAGGAGGGAGCTGTCCGCCGGACAATAGCCCGCCTAATCCTCTTGCGATATATGAAAGCCTTGCGGCTATTTTGGAGTAGTCCATCCGCGTCGGTCCTACTATACCGATAAGCCCCTGCATATCGTCGCCCGCATCGTATCTTGCCACGATAACGCTGGAATCTTTAAGCTCGTCTGCGAGGTTTTCGGATCCTATTGTGATCTTTACATTTTTGCCGTTGTCGGGCACAGGCAGCTTCAAAAGACCTCTTTCGTCGGAGAGATAATTCAAGAGCTTCTGCGCTTTGCCGACGTCCTGAAACTCAGGATGCTCAAGAAGATGCGACGCGCCGGTTATATATGTCTCGCTTGTTTTAGCGTCGTTTAGCGTTTCGATTGCAAAGGCGGCGATGATCGAGACGATACCGCAAGCGTCGCCTACGGCACGCTCTGTGATATTTATAAGCTGATATGTGATATCATCTTCGCGTATATTGGTGAAATTGGCGTTAAAAACAGTCGCAAGCTTAACAAGGAACTCAGCTTCCACCTTGGTGGGGATATGCACAAGCTTGTTTTTAACGACATTATTGGATAGCATCGCGACGATTATAAATGTATTTTGATCTATATAGATCAAATCGAATCTTGAGATCGTAATCTGTGCCGAAGCCGTTGCAAGCGCATATGCGGGATAGCTTGTGAGGAGCGCCGTAAGACGACCTGCGTCCGACAAAAGCCTGTCGAGCTGCTGCATCCTGAGTTTTAACCCGCGATTTATCTCCTCTGTTTCCTCGATCGTAAGCTTGTAGCGTTGCATAAGCTCGTTTACATACATTCTGTACCCTTTATGCGATGGTATACGTCCTGCGGAGGTGTGAGGCTGTTCAAGAAATCCCATATCCTCAAGCTCTGCCATTTCATTGCGTATTGTAGCAGAAGATACATGCAGCCCCGGACTTTGCGATATGACCTTTGATCCTACGGGCTCGGCTGTCTCAATATAATTTTCGACTACCGCGCGAAGTATTTGTTTTTTTCTATCAGAGAGTTCCAATTTTATCACCAGCTTTTTACTCTCAAAAGCCCGTTGAAGTCGCGGTTAGCACTCACAGCCTCTGAGTGCTAACCATAATTTAGCACTGCGAAAACGTAATGTCAAGCCCTGCCTATTTAAATTCAATATTTGTTAATATATTTATTTTTCCGCATATATGTGAAAAAACGCACAGCAGTAAAATAAAAGTTTGGCGCGCGCGAAAGCTCATTGTATTTAAATTTAAAAATCGGTATGCTATAATAACTGTTATCTAGCTGTTATTAATTAAAAATTCCCGACAGGGAGGAGATAGGTCATGTATAAAAACATATTTTTGCCAGCCGATATTCTTATTCCTAAATCCGCTGATTTTGAGAGCTGGAGCGTGATCGCGTGCGATCAGTATTCGTCTGATAAAGCGTACTGGGAGCGTGTGGAAAAGGAGACAAAAGGAAAGGCTTCTACGTTCCACATGATAGTACCAGAGGCGTTCCTTGAAGGGATATCGATGCAGGAGGCGGCAAAATCGAGAAACGACACGATGGTAGAGTATGTGAACAGAGAGATATTCAAACTTTTACCGCAGTCGTTTGTGTACGTTGAAAGAGAGATAACGGGCGGGAAAATCAGGCGCGGACTTGTAGGCGCCATAGATCTTGACGCTTATGAGTACACTCCGGGCAATCGTGCGCCGGTAAGGGCGAGCGAAAATACGGTCGTGGACAGGCTGCCGCCGCGCATATCGGTAAGAAGCAACGCCTTGCTTGAATTGCCTCACGTTATGGTACTTTTGGACGATGCTGATAAGCGGATAATAGAGTCGCTGTCCGAATGCAAGGATGAGCTTGAGAAAATATATGATTTTGAGCTTATGGAAAATGGCGGCAGAATAAAAGGCTGGCAGGTATGCGGCGACGCGGCTGAAAAGGTATTATCCGAGATCAACGCGATGGACAAGCCGTTGCCATTTATAATAGGGGATGGCAATCACTCGCTTGCTGCGGCGAAATGCTGCTGGGAAAATATAAAAAAAGAGACGGTCTGCCAAAATCATCCAGCCAGATATGCGCTTGTTGAGCTGAATAATGTTTATGACGATGGTATCGAGTTTGAGCCGATACACCGCGTTGTCTTTGAAACAGATACAAAAAAGTTTCTTTCAAGCCTGAAGGAACGCTTTTCAGCCGAAAACGGATGGCGGATCGGATACTTGACGTGCTGTGATAAAGGCGAGATATCTGTTGACGCAAAAAATATCGGCGAGCTTATCGATAAGCTCCAGCAGTTTATCGAGTCGTTTATAGATGAAAACGGCGGTACGGTAGATTATATCCATGACGCCTCCGCCGTTGCAGAGTTTGCAAAAAAGAGAGGGACGGTTGGAATTATGCTGCCGCCTATGGATAAATCGGAGCTGTTTAAAACAGTTGCAGAAAACGGCGTATTCCCGAAAAAAAGCTTTTCGATAGGGCACGCAAAAGATAAAAGATACTATCTTGAGTGCCGTAAGATAAAATGATTAGCTAGTCCACAGTTTTTAAATAAGTAATCAGGAGCGGATATCCGTTTTTACACGGTAAAGGCAGTTTATAATAAAACGGATGAATTTTCCGTAAAAAGGATTGATATTACCGGAAAGATGCGCCTATCGTTCACCTAAAGATCGTAAAAATCAAAAGACCCGTAATACATCCGTATTACGGGTCTCGCTTTTTCAATTTTATTGTTTACGTCTTTTTTGTGCGTTGCTGTTATCTGATTGAGGAATTTTCGCACGCGCCCGCCGGACGAAGGAGTTGCATTCGACTGATATTTCCGCAGCCGTGCATATTCCAAGCAGAAGGAATACCCACGAATAAAGATTTTCGTTGTATATCGCTTCAAAAACAGAGATACTGCTTCCAGCCAGCATTATAGACAAAGCTTCGGCGATATATATGCCGATGAAAGAAAACATCAAGGATGCCGTGATGGCGTTTACGCCGCGGTGCCCTTTAAAAAGCATGATAAAAATAG
>CALWWO010000159.1 GCA_944385265.1 uncultured Oscillospiraceae bacterium | reverse complement strand
GTCGAAACAGAGGGTTCTGCCGATATAGTGATTCCCGCATAACGATTTTGCGCAGACCGAATTTTCCGATATCTGCATAAATCAAAATAAAACACGCCTTCTCTGGAAACAATAAAGCTGAAATCTTGTTTAGGAGGCGAATTTATGAATAATATGGATTTCATTAAAGGCGTCGGCGTCGGCGTTATCGCAGGCGCTACGATCGGTATGGCGGCAGCGCCGAAGAAGAAGGGCTCAAGCAGCAAAAGCTTTGCGGGAAAGGCTCTGCGCGCCGCCGGCGATATCGTTGAAAATATCTCCGATGCGATGGGTATGTAACTAAAAAACGGCGGCGTTCCCATTTTTAGGGAGCGCCGCCGTTTTTGCATCTGCCTGCAGGGATGGCTCAAGATCGGTAAAGACGGAAAAGCGGAAAAATTTATTAAAAATTTTAAGCAAAGTTGAATAAGCTCCCCGCATATGTTAAAATAGTTGCCACAGGGTTTTATCTGTGATATCTACCGCCTTTGTATCAAAGGCTCTCATAAAATAATAATATTCAGGAGGAAAAACGAATGGCTAATTTATTTGCAGGCGCAGCTATGCGCAAGATCACACCGCCGCTTGAGATGCTTCCGGGACTTTCAACAAAGCGCGAGGCTTACAAGGGCGTACACTCGGATATGTACGGGCGCGTCATCGTCGTGTCAGACGGCGTAAGAAAAGCCGCTCTCATCGGCTCCGATACTGGCATTTTCCCGAACGCTATACTTACCGAAAAGCGCCTTATGGAGGAGTTCGGATTTGAGCCGTGCTCATGCATCTTCTCAGCGACGCACAATCATGAAGCGCCGAAGGCGCTCTTCCTTGAAGGCTCTGATCCCGAGCCCATGATGACAAGCAAAAATGAGACCAGCGACGCTTACGCACGATTCGTGCTCGAACAATTCGTAGACGCGACGCGCGAGGCAATAGCAAACTTAAAGCCGGCAAAAATGGGCGTCAACCTCGGTCAGAGCTACATAAATTGCAACCGCGACCTGCCTACGCCTATCGGCGGCGTGCAGTCCAATAACTTCAAGGGTACAAGCGACCATGACCTGCTCGTCATAAAATTTGAGGATATGGACGGCGAGCCTATCGGAGTTTATGTAAACCATGCCACGCACTCCAATTATATGTGCTGGAATCTATATAACGGCGACTATCCGATGGTGAATGCAGACCTCGGCGGCGGTATCAGCCAATTTGTCGAAAAGGCGCTTAAAAACAAGTGCCCCGTTATCTGGGCAAAGGGCTGCGCCGGCGATCAAAACCCGATCACGAGGAGTTCATGGCGTATCGTCCGCGTCGATGATAACGGCGAATACTCATTTGAGCAGGTCTATTTCAAATATGAAGACAATCTGCTCCAGCTTGAAAACCTTGTCGGCACGCAAGGCCTTGAGATTATGGAGCTGCTCGACACGATGACGGAGTACACCGACGAATTCACCTTCAAGGGCGCGGAGACCTTCCGCTGCATACCGGCAAGGCAGAGCTATAATCAGCTTAAGCTCCAGCTCAAATGCAACGAGCGCCCCGAGCCTGTCCCATTCGACCCGCCGCGCACCGTCGATTTCCGTTTCCGCTTAGCCAACCTGTGCGGCGTGTCTTTCGTAAACCTCAACAACGAATCGTACGCCGGTCTGGGGCTTCTGATTAAAAAGCTGCTGCCGACAAAGTACACCGCCCCGCAGTGTGTGACCTTCGGTCACTGCGGTTATATACCCGATACGTCGATGGAATGGGTAAACGGTTTCGGCACAATGAACTCCAACGCATGGAGCGCCGAAATGACGGAGGAGACTTATACCGACGCTATCACACAGCTTAGAAAAGAAGTCTACGGCGAATAAAGCCCTCCCCATATTTTGAAAAATATCCGCCCCGATCCGGGGCGGATATAATATTTGGCGCCTGTGCGGGTATGACCGTACAGCGCATTTTTATATTCTCTGCTTCAACGCCTTAAAGAGCAGTAGAAAACCAGCTTTTATGACACGGTAGTTTTGACGCACCGTCACATATAAGCCCCGCGTTAAATGCTGATTCAATTACGCGCGTCTGACGGCGCAGATCTGAGAGCTCGGTAATAAATGTTTTAAGCTATTGCGCATGGTGGTATATAACGCGCCCTGTAATAAAAAGGCTTTATAACGCGCAGCGAGCCGGATAGTATAAAACTACCTGCATAACATTTCTCCATTGATAGAAAGTGAAATATTTTTCCACGCCTCGCCGTCTATTTCTTCTCTCTTGTAATAATACCGGCGATCCTCATCCGTGATTTCTCTGATTATTCTGCACGGATTTCCCGCTGCGACGACCATATCCGGAATATCTGATGTAACAACGCTCCCCGCGCCTATCACGGCGTTATCGCCTATATGAACTCCCGGTATGATCACGACGCTCCCGCCGATCCACACATTATCGCCTATAGTGACGCTTTTTCCGTATTCATAACCGCTTTTCCTGGTGTCGGGGTGAATCGGATGCCCTGCCGTGTATATGGACACATTGGGTCCGAACATGCAGTTATCGCCGATTTCTATTTTTGCGACGTCGATCATTACGCAATTATAATTTGCAAAAAATTTTTTACCTATTTTGATATGCGTTCCGTATTCGCAGTAAAACGGCGGAATTACGAACATGTCTTTGGAATCCGGTATTACTTCCTTTGCAGCTTCGTTTATCTTTTCATATTCCCACCGTTCCAACGTGTTCAATTTTTTCAATTTCTTTTTGCATTCTGCCATTTCGGCAAAAACCTTATCGTCGCCGATATAAACCATTTCCCTGTCTCTTCGCTCTGCATTAGTCATTATTTTTTCTCCTGTCCTGCAAATGATTTTTGCACTTTCCACCTAACAGATCATACCAAAAAAATTTAAATATATCCATATCTGCATATAGGATCGCCCGGAGACGTCAAAAAATTCTCCGAGCATTATTTTTTATGCCAAAGCGTCAGATCGGCTCAATCAGCCGATCAAGAAACTTCTTTCCTTTTTCGATATCATCCCACTGTTAATCGGCGCGGCGTTTTCCGCAGTTTTTTACCGGCGCGCCGCGCTATATTAGCGGCGCGGCGAATACGCGCGTTGATTTGGAGAGTGCGAAATCATTTGACAGTAAAGCTTCGCGGCGGCAAATCTCTCGGCAGTAAAAACCGTTTTACGGCAAAACCGCGCGGAGAAGCTTCCCCGCGCGGTCATATGTTCCGTATATGTTGATTTAAAGCGCGTCTCTCCCGCGTTTTCGATTTCCACGGCGGGGATGAGGCGTTTTCAGTTCCTCAGGCTGTGGATCGGGGCGGGAATGTGCCCGCCGCGTGCGATAAACTCGGCGCTCGACTCAGCATGTACCGGCATTATCGGCGCGCTGCCCAGAAGTCCGCCGAAATCGACCTTGTCGCCGACAGTTTTGCCCGGAGCCGGGATTATCCTGACAGCGGTGGTCTTGTTGTTTATCATGCCGATAGCAGCCTCGTCCGCGATTATTGCGGCAAGCGTCTCAGCCGGCGTATCTCCCGGGACGGCTATCATGTCGAGCCCGACGGAGCAGACGCACGTCATCGCTTCGAGTTTATCTATCGTGAGCGTGCCTTTTTCGGCCGCGGCTATCATTCCTGCGTCCTCCGACACGGGGATAAAAGCTCCGGAAAGCCCGCCGACGCGCGAGGACGCCATGATGCCGCCCTTTTTGACCGCGTCGTTCAACATCGCAAGCGCCGCCGTTGTACCGTGCGTGCCGACCGTTTCAAGCCCCATAGCCTCCAAAATATCGGCGACGCTGTCGCCTACCGCAGGCGTCGGCGCAAGCGACAGATCGACAATCCCGAACGGGACGCCGAGCCTGTTCGACGCCTCCTGTGCGACGAGCTGACCCATCCTCGTTATCCTAAACGCCGTTTTCTTTATCGTCTCCGCGACCTCGTCAAACGGTTTCCCCTTCATCGATTGCAGCGCATGGTTTACAACGCCCGGTCCTGATACGCCGACGTTTATAACGCACTCCGGCTCGCCCACGCCGTGGAACGCGCCCGCCATGAACGGGTTGTCCTCCACCGCGTTTGCAAATACGACGAATTTCGCACAGCCCATGCCGCCCGTGTCCGCCGTGAGCTCGGCGCATTTTTTGATCGTCCTGCCCATCATGGCGACGGCGTCCATGTTTATGCCCGCCTTCGTCGTACCGACGTTTACGCTTGAGCAGACCTTTTCCGTTGACGCAAGCGCCTCCGGTATAGAATTTATGAGCCTCAAGTCGCCGTTCGTAAAGCCCTTATGTACAAGGGCTGAATATCCGCCGATGAAGTTTACGCCTACGTTCTGCGCCGCGCGGTCGAGCGCAACGGCGATAGGTACAAGATCCTCCGCCTCGCAGCTTTCGGCGACAAGCGCGATCGGCGTTACGGAAATGCGCTTATTTACTATCGGTATACCGAACTCGCTCTCTATATCCTCGCCCGTTTTGACGAGCTTTTCGGCGTACCGGCAAATCTTATCGTATATTTTATCGCAGCAGACCTTTATATCCGGATGCCCGCAGTCGCGAAGCGATATCCCCATCGTTATCGTGCGGACGTCGAGATGCTGCTGGCTTATCATCTCAATCGTCTGAAGTATCTCACCTGTGTTTATCATAACCGTCTCCATTCCGCCGCGCGTGCGGCACTATACTGTCTATATCCTGTGCATTGCCTCAAAAATCTCAGATCTCTGCATGTGTATCTCAAGCCCCTGATCCTTGCCCATCTGCTCGATCTCCTTTATAAGCTCTGCAAACGGCACCTTGCTTTTTGATATGTCCACAAGCATTATCATCGTAAAATATTCCTGAAGTATCGTCTGGCTTATATCAAGGATATTGATCTCTTTTTCTGAGAGCATACCGCAGACGGACGATATGATACCCACTCTGTCTTTTCCGACAACCGAAACTATTGCTCGCATTGAAAATCCTCCCGTAAATACGTTTTTTTCGACTATATCATTTATGCCATGCTTTGGTCAAGCGATTTTTGCACGATAATTGACAACGTCCTCAAACCATGCTATATTTCATGTAATCAAACAACAGGCTGCTTCGTCTGCGCCTATGGCGGCAGAGCATGGAATCGGGTGAAAATCCCGGCGAGTCGGTCACTGTGAAGTCTCTTTTTCGGAGGATAAGTCAGATACATGGAAGCAGTCTCGTCTTCTGCCGGAACCGGAAGATTTATATGCTTATCAGCAGTATAGGTCTGCCCTTTTTCGGCGCAGACCTTTTTTATTTGCCTGTTTAAAAGCTTTGTATGGCGGTGATCTCTTGAAAAAATCATTTTCTACATTTGCCGCGGCGCTCGCTTTATGCGTATGCTTGTCGTCGTGTAAGGCGTATGAGGCTCCCGACTGGGATATATACGCCGGTGAAAGCGGCTGGACCAGCTTTCGTGGGACGGCAGGAAACATCGCCGTGACGCATTCTGAAACGCCGAAAAGTGCGTCGGGCACGTCGCTTGACTGGACTTTCGACGCAGGAGCGCGCACAGCCGGGCTTCTATACATCGACGGCTTTATTGTCACCTTTTCCGGTGATACGCTGTACAAAATAGACGGCGAAACAGGAAATTTAGCGCTGTCGGCGCAGCTTCATTCAGGCAGCAATCACAGCTCCGTATCCCCGGCGTATGAAGGCGGGGTGCTTTACGTCGCGACTGACGGCGGCGTGGTACAGGCGGTTGATTTTGAAACGCTTGAAACGCTGTGGGTCTATGAAAATCCTCTCGGCGGGCAGGCGCTGTCCCCTGTGATGTGCACCGATGAATATATATGCACCGGCTTCTGGAACGGTGAGACGGGGGGCGCCGATTTTGTGTTTCTCGATTTTGACGGCAACGAGATCGCATCATATACGAGCAAAGGCGGATTTTATTTCGCCGGCGCGGTCGAAGCGGGCGGATACGTAGTCGTCCCGTCGGATAACGGTGAATCTCCCGCAAACGATGCCGCCGAAAGCCGTGTCATGTCGTTCGACCCGAAAACGGGAGAGATTCGCGACTTGCTTGCGGTCGAGGGCGACGGGCGCTCCGCCGCTGTGTATTTTGACGATCGTATATATGTCGTCTCCAAGCCCGGCGTTTTGTATTCAGCCGCAATAGACGACGGCATGTTTTCCGATATCCGCTCCGTGCAGCTTGGCGGGGAGTGTACGGCTCCCCCTGTGATATACGGCGGATACGCATTTGCGGGCGTATCGTCAGGATCGGTGCAGATGATAGAGCTATCCTCCATGGAGATCGTCGCATCAGTGGATGTGGGCGCTTATCCGCAGGCTGCGATGCTTCTTTCCGACGCGTATGTTGAAAAAGACGGGTGCGCTTATATCTACGCGGCTTTGAATGCGCCGCCCGGCGGGATCACCGTAATAAAAGCCGATATTTTCAGAGAGAGGATGTCGGCGTCGTCGCTCTTCCCCGCCGAAGGATACGGGCAGTACTGCCTTTCCGCGCCGGTGTGCTCTTACGGCGGGACTATATACTATTCAAACGACAGCGGATATATATTCGCGCTTTCAACAAAATGAACAGGAGATGTAAAAAATGAAAAAACTTATACCCCTTACCCTTGCCGTGCTGCTTTCTATCGCAGCTCCGTTCACCGCTTTCGCCGCAGGCGAAGATTCAGCCGAGGCTGCATGGGACGGCGAGCCCGTCACGATATACGCGGCAGTCGCAGTCGCCGGTGAATTTGCAGAAGACGCTGACGGCAAGCTTATCACAGGCAGCGCCGTCGAAGTAACTGATGAAGATGGGGACGGCACACTTACGTTAAACGACGCTTTTATGGCGATCCACGCTGCCCTCTGCCCGGATGGCGTCGGCGCGTACTCGTCATACGAGGGCGATTACGGTCTCTCCGTCGCGAAGCTGTGGGGCGATGAGAGCGGGGCGTTTGGATATTATATAAACAACGTATCAGCTACGTCCGCACGCGATCTGATCGCCGACGGCGACGCAGTCGCGGCGTTTATCTATTCCGATACTGCAAATTATTCCGACATGTACGCTTGGTTTGAAAATTCCGAGATCACCGCCGCTGCAGGCGAAGCCGTCACGCTTGCGCTGAAGGCGTACGCATATGACGAGTCGTGGAATCAGATCGAGATCGACTGTGACAGCGCCGCGGTCTCCGTTCTGGCTGAAGACGGAAGCGAGACCGATATCTCCGGCGCTGTCGAAAACGGAAGCGTAACGCTCACCTTTGAAGAGGCGGGCACATATACCGTTATCGCAAAAACCGCCGACACTGTCATCGTGCCGGCATACTGCACGGTGATAGTTGAGGACGCAGCTGATCTGTCCGATACCTCCTCCGAAAGCAGCGAATCCGTTTCAAGCGAGGGAGCAGACAGCTCTGCCGCAGATCAATCTGAAGCAGAAGCAGAACAGCCTGAAGCAGAGACGGAGCAGACTGTCGGCGGCGATATACCCGTCTATGTATGGGTGATCATCGGTGCCGCCGTATTCGTGGTGCTTTTCGTAATATTCAGAAAAAAGAAATAAGCATATGAACACGCTTAAAAAAAGTGTTGCGCTCATTGTCCTCTCCTTTTTTCTCATCCTCAGCGGTTGCTCCCCCGCCGGAGAGGGCGGGGAGGACAAGTACGCCTGCACGATAAAAATAACGTGCGGCGATATTCTGGAAAATATCGACGAACTCGATCCGTCAAAGCTCTCTCTCATACCGGAAAACGGCGTTTTGCTGGACGATTATTCCGTCTCCTTTGCCGAGGGTGAGAGCGTTTTTGATATTTTGCTGACTGCCGTGAGGGAAAACGGCATCCATATGGAATATTCGACTTCTCCGGTTTTCAACACGGCGTATATCGAAGGGATAGGCAATCTGTACGAATTTGACTGCGGAGCCGAATCCGGCTGGAAATATTCGGTAAACGGCTCTGTCCCGTCGGTCGGCGCCTCCTCGCAGCTCGTTGAGGACGGCGACGCCATCGAATTTTTTTACGCGTGCGAGGCGGGCGAGCAGTCCGAAAATCGCGCCGGTGAATTTTAAAGCATTTCCCTTATGCGGCGGAAAGGAGACGTTATGCGGAAAAAAGGCGCTGTAAGAGGCGTATTTTACGAGCTTCACCCCGGTGTGAGCTTTTCATATTTTGCTCTTGCGCTTATTTTTACGATGTTTTTTACACATCCCGTCTGCCTTATAATATCCTTTCTCTGCGCCGCTCTGTACGCGGCGCTCCTCTGCGGCGGCAAGGCGCTTTTACGGCGCATGCTGTTTATCGCGCCCATAATGCTCTTCACCTCGCTGCTGAATCCGCTGTTCAATCACAGCGGGGCTACGATACTCGCGTATTTCCCCGACGGCAATCCGCTGACGCTTGAATCGATCGTCTACGGCGCGTTTGCCGCCGTGATGATGGGCTCTGCGGTCATGTGGTTTATCTGCTTTAACGCAGTTATGGATTCTGACAGGATAATCTGCCTGTTCGGTCGTATAATGCCGTCCGTATCGCTTGTTATAACGATAACGCTGCGCTTTATCCCTATATACCTGCGGCGTATGAGGGATACGTGGGACGTGCAGAGCTGTGCGCATCGTGAGGGCGGGCGCGGCGCAAAACTTAGAATGGCGTTTACGGTCGTCTCCTCCGTGACGTCCTGGGCGCTGGAGTCAGGCATTGAGACTGCTGATTCCATGAAAGCGCGCCTTTACGGAAGCGGCAGGCGCACCTCGTATTCGCTATACCGCTTTGACGTCCGCGACGGGATATATTCCGTCGTTTTTGCTTTTACCGGCGGGCTGTTTGCCGTTTTAGCCGCATGCGGATACGCTAGCTGGCAGTATTTCCCCGTATTTTCGGTAAGCTGCTCCGGCGGATCGATTTTCGCCTTTGCTTCACTTTTGATATTTTATCTCATACCCACCTTTGCGGAAATAAAGGAGGCTTTGAAGTGGCGTTCATTGAACTTAGAGACGTGACTTTTTCTTACCGCGGCAGCAATGTAAACGCTCTAAACGGCGTCTCCCTCTCTGTGGAGCGCGGCGAATTTGTCGTGATATGCGGTGCAAGCGGATGCGGCAAGACGACGCTTCTGCGCCATTTGAAGCCTGAGCTTGCGCCTTATGGTAATTTTTACGGCGATATCTCCGTCGGCGGCGAGACTCTCGGCAGCGGAAACGGCTTTACTCCGTCCGTCGGCTTTGTTATGCAGGATCCTGATAATCAGCTCGTGACGGACAAGGTCTGGCACGAGCTTGCGTTCGGTCTTGAAAATACCGGCACGGACAGGGGCGTTATCAGGCGGCGCGTGGCTGAGATGGCGTCGTTTTTCGGTATACAGGGTTGGTACCGCATGGATACGGAAAAGCTGTCCGGCGGGCAGAAGCAGCTTTTGAATCTCGCCTCCGTCATGGTCATGCAGCCGTCCGTGCTGGTATTGGACGAGCCGACAAGCCGCCTTGACCCCATCGCCGCATCGGAATTTCTGTCAGCCGTTTTGAAGCTAAATCATGAGCTTGGCGTTACGGTCATTATTACCGAGCACCGGCTTGACGAGCTTTTGCCCGTCTGCACAAAGCTTGCCGTGATGGACGGCGGCAGGATAATAGCCTGCGGCAATCCGCTTGAAACGGCGCTGCAGCTCAAGAAAATAAACCACGGCATGTTCCGCTCGATGCCCGTCCCGTGCCGTATATGGTCGCGCGTTGCCTCCGGCGCGCCGTGCCCGCTTACAGTTGCCGAGGGGAAGGCATGGCTTGAGGATTTTGCACAAACGCACGAGCTTTACCCGCTTGTCTTACGCCCCGCGCCGCATTTTGGCAGCGTGACGGCTGAGCTTTCGGACGTGTATTTCCGATACGGGAAAGAACTGCCCGATGTATTAAACGGGCTGAACATAAATTTCCGCGCAGGAGAGTTTACCACCGTCATCGGCGGCAACGGCTCCGGGAAAAGCACGACGCTGTCGCTGCTCGCCGGTATAAAAAGACCGTATCGCGGCAAGGTTATACTGCACGGCAGGGCGGCGCTGATGCCGCAGGATCCGAAGTTGCTGTTTCTGCACGCGTCGGTCCGCGACGAGCTTTTTGACGTAACGCACGACGTCTCAAAAATAGAGGAAGTCTCCGCCCTGTGCGGCGTATCTCATCTTCTGGACCGCCACCCGTACGATCTGTCCGGCGGCGAACAGCAGAAGGCGGCGCTTTCCAAGATCCTGCTCGCAGACCCCGATATCGTACTGTGCGACGAGCCGACAAAGGGGCTCGACAACGAGTCTAAGATCGTCTTCGCCGGTATTTTAAAAAAATTGCAGAGCGCGGGAAAGACGATCATTATCGTAAGCCATGACATAGAATTCTGCGCAATGTACGCCGACAAGATCGCGATGCTTTTTGACGGCGGAATAGTATCCTCCGGCGCGCCGGCGGAGTTTTTCTCTCAAAACAGCTTTTACACCACCTCAGCCGCGAAAATGTCCCGCCTCGTATGCCCCAAAGCCGTAACTGAGGATGATATCGTCGCCATATGCGGCGGTATTCCGGAGCACGGCGAGTTTGACGGCAGCGGCATGACATGCCACTGCACGCATACGGGAGACGGCGCAAAACTCAAAACACGCGCATGTAGCGGCGACGGATATCGCTTGACCTGTATGGGATATAAAAACGTCGCTGAAAGTCCTCCATGCAAAGAAAATAACGGCGCTTCAGCAGAAAAACACGCAATTACCGGCGACGGCAAAGCGCCGCCTGCGCACAGCGCACATACAGGGAGCGGAGCGGTATGCTGCGGCAAGTCTGCACAAGACGGCGCAGGATACGGCGCGAACGTGAAAAACGGCAAGGCGATTTGTCGCGAGCATAAACCTGACGCGGCGGGATATAATGCGCACGCAAAAGCCGGCGCTTCAAAACCAAGTCCCGGCATAGAGGACAATGGCGCTGCGGGGAAAAACGCATACGCAAAAAGCGCCGCTCCGGATGAGACGGCGCGTCTCAAATCGCGGCGGAGGGAGCGCCTTTTTGCGGTTTTGGCAGTTTTTATACCGGTACCGCTCACCGTGTATTTCGGTCTTTCATTTTTCGGCGCGCGGAGATACCTGCTTGTGAGCATGCTCGTCATACTTGAGATATTCGTCCCGTTTGCCGCGGCGTTTGAGCGGCGGCGCCCGCGTGCGCGCGAGCTTGTCCTCATCGCCTCCCTATGCGCCATAGCGATAGCGGGACGCGCCGCATTTTCCATGCTTCCGCAGTTCAAGCCGGTGCTTGCAGTCGTAATAATAGCGGGCGCGGCGCTCGGCGCGGAGGCGGGGGCGTTCGTCGGAGCGATGACGATGCTTGTGTCGAATATGCTCTTTTCGCAGGGGAGCTGGACCCCGTGGCAGATGTTCGCCGCAGGAGCCGTCGGCGCGTTATCAGGCATGATCTTTTACCGTCGCGTCAAAAAAAGCCTCATTTCGCTCTGCCTTTTCGGTTTTTTCGCCGCCGTCGTCATATACGGCGGTATAATGAATCCGGCGGCGGTCCTGACATCGCAGGAGATCATAACGCCAGCGATGCTTTTAGCGTCGTTTGCAACGGGGCTTCCGATGGATATCATACACGCGGCGGCGACGGTCCTGTTCCTGTTTTTCCTGTCCCGTCCCATGATCGGGAAAATAGAAAGGATAAAAATCAAGTACGGTATAGCGTTTTCATGACATATCGCGCCTCGGCAGCGCTTTCTCTCGCTGCAAAGAGCGCGTCCGGTGG
>CALWWO010000158.1 GCA_944385265.1 uncultured Oscillospiraceae bacterium | reverse complement strand
CGTACGGACATGCGCCGGACGAAAAACACAAATAGCCCCGCAAGCGTGCGCAGGTGCGCGCAGCGGGACTGCGGAATAATTCGCATAAACGCCTGCGTTTATGCGAAACAAAGGAGGAAAAGACCGCACATTATACCATAACGCCTTCGCCGTTATGGCATAATATGAGAGCGTAAAGGAGAGAAAGCATGAAAAAATTGGAGAGAAAAACAGTCATAGTTACAGGATCGACTTCCGGCATAGGAGAGGAGCAAGCGTACGCCTTCGCAAGAGAGGGTGCAAACGTCGTATGTACCGGACGCAGCGAGGAGCGTTTGAAAAAAGTTGTCGATCGAATAACGGCGGATGGCGGCAACGCCGTCGGATATACTGCTGATATAGAAAACAGCTCGCACTGCCGCTCTGTTGCCGAAAAAGCGATGGCAAAATATGGCGGCATCGACGCGCTTGTAAATACGGCTGGTGTGTTCGACAACATGGCAAAGTCGTTAGAAATAGGCGAAGAGCGCTGGCGGTATATATTCGACGTAAACGTAAACGGCGTGTTTTATATGTGCAATGCAGTTCTGCCATATATGCTTGAAAAAGGGCGCGGCGTCATATTGAATACGGCGTCGATATCAGGGCTGACCTCTGGACCGGGCGGCGCGGCGTATGTAGCGTCAAAGCATGCGGTTGTAGGCTATACAAAGCAGCTTAGCTTCGAGTACGCGGGACAGGGGATACGCGTAAACGCGATCGCACCTGGAAGTGTGATGACGCCGTTGCTGGAAACCGCCTTGAAAAGCGACCCGGGAGGATTGGAGAAAAGGCTTTCTGTAACTCCTGCAGGGCGCCTTGGAACGACGGCAGATATAGCGAAGCTGTCCGTATTTCTGCTGAGCGACGATTCCGACTGGATACACGGAGCCGTGATAACGATAGACGGAGGGCGTCTTACAAGGGGATAGCGCGGAACGCCCATGAGAAATAAGCCTGTGGACATGCTTTTGACGAAAATCAAAAGATTTTGAGACTTTTTGTTGTTCCTAGAAAATTCAGTGATTATTAACATATATTTAATATATTGCTGGTAAGAATATATACTAAAATCAGCCGCGTAATTGCTAAGAGCTAAGTGTCCAAATAATTAGGGATATATCGGATTATATATCAATGCCGAATGTTGCCGCCGGTAGGCGGCAACTGTGTATAGGATGATATGCAGTGCAATTACAAAAGGAGATTTAGTATTCCAACCATGAAATCGGATAAAGCAGTTTTTAACGACCGGTACATGTATGCTGAGACGCATGTGCCCGGCATAAAGGATTTACAGAAGACGGCGCACAGGGATGTGTATGTCACTCTTGCAGTGTTGTCCGTATGGACGCCGTACTATCTTAGCATCGCTATCTTGCTTGTACTAGCAGCGTATGTACTGTATTCGCCTGAGCGCAGGCGTATAATAATTTCCGGCGGAGTATATGGGCCGCTTGTATGGAGCGTACCTGCCATGTCGCTGATAAGCTCGCTGGCAGGCAAAAATTCTCTTGGCATTTTAATATCGATTATGATGTCAGTTATTTTTGTCGTGGGTCTTTATATGCGTTCCGTAATGAAAAAAGCGCAGTTTGAAAAGAGCTGCGATCTTATATGCGCGTGTAGCTTACTTGCGGCGGCGGTGGCGGCGATACAGGATATCATAATATACAGGCAGGACCCGGGCTATCGTCCGTGTGCATTTGCATCCAACGCCAATTATTACGGCATGTTAGTCGTATTTACAATTTTAATAGCGCTTGTGAGGATGAAAACGACTCAAAGCAAGCTGAGATATGTACTAACGATTGTTGTGAATTTGTGCGCGCTATTTATGTGCGAAAGCCGTTCCGCGTTGCTCGGATGTCTGACATGTGTACTCTTGTTTTTCATACTCGAGAGGAAATATATTTTTGCAGGCGCCGTTTCAGCCTGCGGTCTTGCTATAATCATTATGGGATGGGTAGATCCGGAAATTTTTTCTTGGGCGAATTCATTGAAATTTGTAATCGGTCAGCGCGCGGAAATATGGCACGGGGCGCTTGAGGCGTATGTTTCGGATCCGCTTTCAGTGATGATCGGCAAGGGACCTATGACATATTCTATCATGTGGGAAAGTGTCGGAGCGTATGCGGCAGATCACGCACATAACGTATATCTGGACTGCCTGTTGAATTTTGGACTTATAGGAACGGCATTTGCCGGAAGACTCATATACAAAATGATAAAAAATTGCTCCTTAAAGGGGGCGGTCGGGTATATGCGCGATGTGAAGCTGATGAGTATTTTGCTGCTTGCCGAAATAGCTGTCAGCGGGATACCGGATAATACTATTTTCTGGATACAGACGCCGATCTGTTTCCTTATTATAAATTCGGGAATTTCATCGGACAGAGAAACAGACAATCTACGATATTTGACGGCAGGCAAAAGCTACTGAACAAAAACAGGCTGAAGATTCATGATCCTTCAGCCTGTTTTTATAATTTTAAAAAGTTGAAAAGCTTTTAGTTTATAGACGCGATATCATACGGCGTCGACTGATATACATAGTAGTTGAGCCAGTTGAAATAGAGTAGGTTTGCATGACTTCTCCATGTTACAACGGGGCGCTTTGTATCGTCGTCGTTCGGGTAGTAATTTTTAGGCACTTCAATGGGGAGTCCCTGAGCCTTGTCGCGCAGATATTCCTTTTCAAGCGTATCTGCATCGTATTCAGAGTGCCCGGTGATAAAAAACTGCCTGCCGCCCTGCGTTTTTATAGCGTATACTCCGGCTTCGTCGGAGGACGCCAATATTGTGAGCTCCGGTACAGCCTCTATATCCTCGCGTCGAACGGTGGTATGCCGTGAATGGGGTACCATAAAGACGTCGTCAAAGCCGCGCAGAAGCATGGAGTGCTCGTGGTCGATATGATGTGGGAACACACCAAAAAGCTTTTTTTCAAGCGGGTATTTCTTGATCCCGTAGTGGTAATAAAGCGCTGCCTGAGCGCCCCAGCAGATGTGGAATGTGCTGTAAACATTAGTTTTGCTCCACTCCATTATCTCGCAAAGCTCATCCCAGTACTCCACCTGCTCAAACTCAAGATGTTCCACAGGCGCGCCAGTTATTATAAGACCATCGTATTTTTTGTGCTTTATTTGATCAAATGTCTTATAAAACGAAATAAGATGCTCTTTAGACATGTTTTTTGAATCATACGTCTGCGTATACATAAGCTCAAGCTCGACCTGAAGGGGAGTGTTGCCTATAACGCGGGCGATCTGCGTTTCCGTAACTATCTTCGTCGGCATAAGGTTTAAGATCAGCACGTGCAGAGGGCGGATATCCTGCGTCATTGCGCGTGTCTCTGTCATTACGAAAATGTTTTCGTTAAGAAGAGTTTGCGTGGCAGGCAGCTGGTTTGGTATTTTAATAGGCATATCATATACCTCCGAAAATTAAAAGCGAAATCAATTGAATGCTTTTTCTATCGCCTGTTCGAGGTCAGCGATGATATCTTCCACATTTTCAATGCCTACGCTGAAGCGAATGAGATCGGGCTGGACTCCCGCTTCAAGCAGCTCCTGATCGTTCATCTGGCGATGGGTATGGCTTGCCGGATGGAGCACGCAGCTTCTCGCATCGGCAACGTGGGTCACAATGGCGATGAGCTTTAAGCTGTCCATCATTTTTATGCACGTTTCTCTGCCGCCTTTTAAACCGAACGTAATTACGCCGCACGTGCCGTTAGGCATGTACTTTTTTGCCGCGTCGTAATACTTGTCGCCCTCAAGTCCCGGATAATTGACCCATGCCACTTTATCGTGATTTTTGAGGTATTTTGCGGCAGCAAGAGCGTTTTCACAGTGACGCGGAACGCGCAGATGCAGCGTTTCAAGCCCAAGGTTAAGCAGAAAAGCGTTTTGAGGCGCCTGGATAGAGCCAAGATCGCGCATGAGCTGTGCAGTAGCTTTTGTGATATACGCGCCATTGCCAAATTTTTTGGTGTATATGATGCCGTGATACGTCTCATCCGGAGTAGTGAGACCGGGGAACTTGTCGGCATGCGCCTCCCAATCGAAATTGCCGCTGTCCACGATTGCGCCGCCGACAGAGGTAGCGTGCCCGTCCATATACTTGGTGGTG
>CALWWO010000157.1 GCA_944385265.1 uncultured Oscillospiraceae bacterium | reverse complement strand
CATGAATATTATTGAGTTTGAAAAGCCGATAGGCGTTATAGCGACCCTCGGCGGCCAGACGGCGATAAACCTCGCCGAACCGCTTACAGAGCGCGGCGTAAACATCATAGGGACGAGCTGCGAAGCGATAGAGCGCGCCGAAAACCGCGACGCTTTCGAAAAAGTCATGGAGTCGCTCGGCATTCCGCAGCCCCCAGGACGCGCCGTTACAAAAATTGAGGACGGCGTAAAAGCCGCCGCCGAGATCGGCTACCCGGTACTTGTCCGTCCGAGCTTTGTCTTAGGCGGGCGCGCCATGCAGATCGTTGCAAACGAGGAGCAGCTCCGCCATTATCTCAGGACGGCTGTTGAGATCGACGAGGACAAGCCCGTGCTTGTAGATAAATACATAACCGGCCGCGAGGTCGAGGTCGACGCCATATGCGACGGTGTAAATGTCTTTGTGCCGGGAATTATGGAGCTTGTAGAGCGCACCGGCATACACAGCGGCGACTCGATAAGCATATACCCATCCTTCAGTATTTCAAACAAGGCAAAGGGCATGATCCTGCAGTATACGAAAAAGCTCGGCCTCTGCATCGGCATAATAGGGCTTTTCAACATCCAGTTTATTGTCGATAAGGATGAAAACATCTATGTTATAGAGGTGAACCCCAGATCGTCGCGTACCGTGCCGTTCCTGTCAAAAGCAACGGGTTACAGCCTCGCCGACATCGCGACGGAAGTTATAATGGGTACAACTCTGAAAGAACAGGGATTTTTTGACATTTACCCCGATGAGAAAAAGCGCTGGTACGTCAAAGTCCCGGTGTTCTCGTTTAATAAGATCCATGGGCTTGACGCGTATCTGTCGCCGGAGATGAAATCTACCGGCGAGGCCATAGGATACGACGATAAACTCAACCGCGCGCTCTATAAGGCGCTTCAGGCATCAGGCATGCACCTGCAAAATTACGGTACGGTATTCGCAACCATTGCCGATAAGGACAAAGATGAGGCTCTGCCTCTTATCCGCCGCTTCTACAACCTCGGCTTTAATATACAGGCGACCAAAGGCACTGCCGAATTCCTCAAAGCAAACGGTATAAGGACTCACGTCCTCGGCAAGATCAGCGACGGAAGCTCGGAGATCCCGGACTCGATCCGTCAGGGACATATTGCATACATTATCAACACAAGAGATCCCGGTTCTATCGGCCAGATGACAGACGGCTACGAGATACGGAAACTTGCAATAGAAAACAACGCTACCATGTTCACATCGCTCGACACGGTGCGCGTACTGCTCGACGTTCTGGCGGAAACCACGATATCGATCTCAACGATCGACTCATGATTAAGGGGTGATTTTATGACTCAGGGGCTGTATAAAATACTCGCAAATGATCTGATAGCGCAGGATCTGTATAAAATGGTGCTCGAGGGCGACACCTCGTCGCTCACAGCGCCTGACCAGTTTATAAACATCAAGATAGACGGTTTTTTCCTTCGCCGCCCGTTTTCAGTCTGCGATTACGACGATAATACAATAACCGTCATCTATAAGGTCGTAGGCGAAGGCACGGAGGCCATGTCGCATCTTTCGCCGGGCGGATATCTCGACATACTTGCGGGACTCGGAAACGGATTCGATACGTCGAAAAGCGGGGATACCCCCCTGCTCTTGGGCGGCGGTGCGGGTGCTGCACCGATGTATAACCTCGCAAAAAAGCTGGTAGCCGAGGGCAAAAAGCCCATCGCCGTCCTCGGCTTCAACACTGCGGAGGACGTATATTATGAAAAAGAGTTTGCCGATCTCGGCTGCGGCGTTTATGTCGCAACAGTCGACGGCCGGCACGGTACTCGCGGGTTTGTCACCGACGTCATGAAGCAGGAAAACCTAAAATATACCTACTTCTACGCGTGCGGCCCTGCTCTCATGTACAAGGCCATTGAGGAAACCGCTCAGACGAGCGGCCAGTACAGCCTTGAAGAGCGCATGGGCTGCGGCTTCGGCGCGTGCATGGGGTGCTCGTGCCAAACTACTAAAGGTAACAAGCGTATATGCAAAGACGGCCCTGTTTTTGAGAGGGAGGAGATAATATGGTAAATACAAAAGTCACCCTCAGCGGCTGGGAGCTTGACAACCCCGTCATCCCCGCGAGCGGCACATTCGGTTTCGGATATGAATTTGCCGAGATATACGATATCAACTGCCTCGGGACATTCTCGTTCAAGGGCACTACAAAAGACGCGCGTTTCGGCAATCCCACGCCGAGGATAGCCGAGTGTACAAGCGGCATGATCAACTCGGTCGGACTGCAAAACCCCGGCATCGACGCCGTCATAAGCGAGGAGCTTCCAAAGCTCGCAAAATGCTTCAGTAAAAAGGTCATTGCCAATATCAGCGGTTTTTCCGTAGACGACTACGTCTACTCCTGCGAGAGAATCGACAAGGAGGAACAGATCGGGCTCATCGAGGTAAATATAAGCTGTCCAAACGTCCATAACGGCGGCATGAGCTTCGGCACATCGCCGGAATCGGCTGCGGAGGTCACGGCAGCCGTAAAGAAAGTTACGACAAAACCCGTTTATATGAAGCTCACGCCCAACGTAACCGATATAGTACCCATAGCGAAAGCGTGTGAAGACGCCGGCGCCGACGGCATCAGCATGATAAACACCATGCTCGGAATGCGGATAGATCTCAAGACAAAAAAGCCCGTCATCGCAAATAAAATGGGCGGCTTTTCCGGCAGTGCGATATTCCCGATAGCGCTCAGGATGGTTTATCAGGTATATGAGGCTGTTAAAATACCGATCATCGGCATGGGCGGCGTATCGTCCGCGCGCGACGTTATTGAAATGATGCTCGCAGGAGCAACCGCCGTGCAGATAGGCGCCGCGAACCTGATAGACCCGTTTATCTGTAAACAAATCGTGGAAGAACTGCCGTACCAAATGAAAAAATACGGCATAGTAAATTTAAAAGATATTATAGGAGGTGCGCACTGATGGGAAAAGATGTAATAGTCGCCTGCGATTTTGCCGGTGCTGACGAGGTATTTGCTTTCTTAGACAAATTTCACGACGAAAAGCCGTTTGTGAAAATCGGCATGGAGCTTTTTTACGCCGCAGGTCCTGATATCGTCCGTGAGATCAAGTCCAGAGGTCACAAGATATTCCTCGATCTGAAGCTGCACGATATCCCGAACACCGTTATGAAGGCGATGAGCGTTTTGTCAAAGCTCGACGTCGATATGACGAACGTCCACGCCGGAGGCACAATACAGATGATGGAGGCGGCAGTCAAAGGCCTTACACGGCCGGACGGCACAAGGCCTCTTCTTATCGCCGTAACACAGCTGACATCGACAAGCGAAGAGACGATGCGCCGCGACCTGCTCATCGACCGTCCGATAGATGAGGTCGTGATGCACTACGCTTCAAACGCAAAAAAAGCGGGACTTGACGGTGTCGTATGCTCTCCCCTTGAGGCCGGAAAGGTTCATGAGGTATGCGGCGGCGGATTTTACACCGTGACGCCCGGTATACGCTTTGCAGGCAGCGCCGCCGACGATCAGGCGCGCATAACAACCCTCTCCAAAGCCCGCGAGATCGGCTCGGACTACATCGTAGTCGGCAGGCCTATAACGGCGGCGGACGACCCTGTCGCGGCTTACAGAAAGTGCGTCGAGGAATTTGTCGGCTGACGAAAAATTTGTTGTTTAAAGGAGACTGTGATATGACAAATATTGAAACATTGATAGCAAAAGATCTGCTCTCAATACAGGCGGTGTTCTTCCGCCCGGACGAGCCGTTTACATGGGCAAGCGGCATAAAAAGCCCTATATACTGCGACAACCGCTTGACGCTCACAGCGCCCGCAGTCAGAAACGACGTTGAAAACGCGCTCGCTGAGACGATAAAAAGAGAGTACCCGGACGCCGAAGTGCTCATGGGTACCAGCACAGCAGGCATCGCGCACGCCGCGATCACGGCACATATCCTCTGCCTGCCTATGGGATACGTCCGCTCCGGGGCTAAAGACCACGGCAGGAACAACCAGATAGAGGGCAGGCTTGAAAAGGGGCAAAAGGTCGTCGTCGTCGAAGATCTCATATCTACCGCCGGAAGCGTTTTGGAAGTTGTCGATGTTCTGCGTGAAGCCGGCGCTGAGGTCTTGGGGATAGTCAGCATCTTCACCTACGGCATGAAGAAAGGGCTCGACCGCATGGCCGCGGCAAATGTTAAAAACATCAGCCTTACAAACTTTGACGTTATCGCAAAAGTCGCCGCCGAGGAAAAATATATCTCTGATAACGACATCGCACGTCTTATCGCGTTCCGCGATAACCCAAGCGACGAAAGCTGGATAGGGGTGGGCAAATGAGAAGTCTTATCGATATAATGGATCTCTCCCCCGCCGAGATCGATGAACTCATCGCCACGGCGCAGGATATAATGGCGCACCCTGAAAAATACCGCGAAAAATGCAAATACAAAAAGCTCGCGACGCTGTTTTTCGAGCCGTCCACGAGGACGCGTCTCAGCTTTGAAGCCGCGATGCTTGAACTCGGCGGGAGTGTGCTCGGCTTTTCGGAAGCCGCGTCAAGCTCCGCCGCCAAGGGTGAGAGCGTATCCGACACCGTCGCCGTCGTCGGCGGCTATGCCGATATAATCGCGATGCGCCACCCAAAAGAAGGCGCACCGCTCGTTGCCTCCATGAAAACCGACGTGCCGGTTATAAACGCCGGCGACGGCGGTCACAACCACCCGACGCAGACGCTCACCGACCTTCTCACCATAAAATGCGAGAAAGGCCATTTTGACGGGCTGATCGTCGGCCTCTGCGGCGACCTCAAATTCGGACGCACCGTCCATTCGCTTATCGCCGCCATGTCGCGCTATCCAAACGTAAATTTTGTGCTCAACACCCCGACGGAGCTGAAAGTACCAAGCTACGTCAAGGACGCATATATCAAAAAAACAAACATCCCTTACGAGCAGACGACGTCGCTTGATTCTGTCATAGACAAGCTCGATATACTGTACATGACGCGAGTACAGCGTGAGCGTTTCTTCAATGAAGAGGATTACCTGCGGCTTAAGGACAGCTATAT
>CALWWO010000156.1 GCA_944385265.1 uncultured Oscillospiraceae bacterium | reverse complement strand
ATTTGAAGCGAGTCTGTCGTTACTGTAGCAAGCAGATTCTTTACGGACTTAGTATTTATAGAGTTTTTAAGAGTAAGCGTGAGCGTAAAGTCCCCGCCGGCTTCGGCTATACCCGGCTCCATCACGCTGTTTGACACGAACACGACGGGCTCTGCCGTTGGCATTTCAGGCTCCGGAACGGGCTCGACCGCGTTCGGGTCTATGCCGTCGGTTATCGTGACGTACACGGTGAATATCGTCGATATCGCCATTCCTGCGGATGTATAGCCCTCAACGGTCAAATTCACGGGATACACTCCGTTATACCTTGACGAGCTAAGAGGCAGGTCAAACTCGACTAAAAAGAGCTCGCGCGTATGCTCCGTACCGTTTATCTTCTCACTCGTTAGCTGAACTGTTTTGCGGTAATTTGACACTACGATCGGAGAATTCGCGCCAAGGCTGCCGAGATCCGGCGAAACAGTTATTTTATCGCCGTTTATCGCCCCGTTCGGGACAAGCGGCAGGATAATGAGCACACGTCCGTCCTGTACGCGCGGGACGTAGCCATCCCTGTACGCCTTGTCCATGCCCTCGTATCTGTTATCCGTATCTATCTCAAGAGCGGTCGGTATCACGTACTCCGGCATATCGTCCGATGAACTGCCCGTCGAACTATCCGTTATGCCGGACGCTCCGCCGTCACCTGCCGATACCGCCGTATCCTCTGTCGCTGTATCAGATGCAAACGCGGGAGAAACCGTTCCGAAAACAATACTTTGCAGCAGCAAAACGGCAAGGCACACCTTTAAAACTCTTTTCACACATAACACCTCTCTGGTTATCAAGATAATTCTATTACGGCAGCGGTCTTCATCTCGTCCGGAATTTCCTTATCGCCGCTTATATACACTAGTAAGCTGCCGTGTAGTCTAAGAGAACGCACCGCGCTCCATAAATAAGATTTATCGCGTTGCGGAAGTCCGCCCATGAAGTCCTCAAATATCAGGATATCGGGCGATTTTGCCATGGCGCGGACGACGGCGCACGCCTTAAGCTGTACCGCCCTTAAAAACTTTGGGCGGCTGTACAGCGCGTCCGTCACGCCGATGATCTCCGCCGCCGCTCTCGTCTTTTCCTCGGCTGACTTTCTGTCAAGTCCTGCGGCAATAAGCGGAAGCGTCACACCGTCTATGACTGGCAGCTCTTCGATAAACGCGGCGGTCTCCGGTATGATGCCAAAGCTTTTCCGTACTATCGCCGCCGTCTGATCGTAGAGATCTTCGCCCTTTACTCTTATTGTGCCGCTGTCGGGGCGGTGCGCACCTGTCAGCATATCAAAAAGCTGCTTTCGTATACTTTGCGGCGCGCTAATGAAAATATCCTCATTTTTACCGCCCTTAAAAGAAAGCCCGCTTATTATCCTGTCCCCCGCCTGTCCGACAAGGACGATATCGCAAACATCCAGCATACTCATTCTCTCACCATCGTCATGACGCCCGCGTCCATCTCGCACACGGTATCGCACAATTCGTCTATATCGACCTGATTATGGCTTGCAAGCAATATGGTTTTGCCCTCCCTGCGCCACTCTTTTATGATCCCTCTAATATGCACGACGCCGTGCTTATCAAGACCGTTGAACGGCTCGTCGAGAATAAGTATCTGAGGGTCTTCCATCATCGCCCGCGCAAGACCGAGCCTCTGCCTCATACCGAGGGAATACTTGCCAACCGGCTTTTTCATATCAGGGTCAAGACCTACCCGCTCTATCGCGTTTCTTATGACAGTGTCGTCTATTTTCCGCTGAAGCGACGCTAAAAGCTTTAGATTTTTCATGCCGGATATGTTCGGCAGAAAACCGGGAGTCTCGATTATTATGCCGACATTTTCCGGAAAGTCCATGTCCTTTCCGACCTCTTTGTAGTTTACGAATATCTGCCCGCTCGTCGGCTTTAAAAATCCGCAGATACATTTCATAAGGACGGTCTTGCCTGAGCCGTTATTGCCCACGATGCCGTGGATCTTCCCTATCTCAAAGCTCCGCGTCACGTCCTTTAGAACCTCCTCCTCGCCAAAGGATTTATATACGTTTTTCACCTCGATTACTGCGTCCATATCAGTTCTCCGTTCCCCTGAAATTGAAGTTGTACGACTTTACCGCCTGTATCGCGGCTATATATCCGACGGCGATTATAGCTCCGAATATCGTAAACGACTCCCAGAGCTCCGGCAACAGGTCATAGCCGAAATTATGCATATGATACGTTGCATGATTTAACGGTGACAGCCAGCCTACGGCGACATTTGCCTTGTAAAACAGCTCCGGCGGCAGATCGAATACCGTATCGATAGTTGTGGGGCTGAGCAAAAAGCCGTATACGCTGAACACGAAAACGCTGATAACGCCCGCCGCCTGACCGAAGCGCAGGTTAAACACGAGCATGATAAACACCATCGTGAGCGCATACCCCAGCATCAGCAAAAATATCGTTGCAGTGCAAGTATACGGATACGTCATCTCAAGCGTCTTCACCATAGCCGGCAGCGCTATCTGTTCTCCCGCGCCGCTGTATCCGAGGATCGCCGCGGTCGGACTCCACATATTCGCTAAAAACGACTGTCTCTCGCACACAAGCGCAGTGGAGAGCAATATAAACAGCAGGTATATTCCCGTCGCGGCAACCGTGTATATCATCTGCCCCGTTATCCAGACCTTGCGAGTCGTCCTTATCAGATAAAACGGCGTTCCCGGCGATAAAAACGGCATGTCCGCAAACAGCATCACAAGCAGAAGCGACGAAAGCAGTATTGAATTGCTGTCACCGAATGTCCAGATGAACGCCTCCATTATCTGCATCGTCGTGTTGTGCTCCACAGCGAAGCGCACCGCCTTGTCCGACAGCAGAAAGCACATTATGAATACAAGCGCAAACGTGACAATGATACGCGGATTTCTGTGCCACTGGCGGAAATTATATGCCGCCACAGAAAAAGCTTGTCTAACCTTTATCATAGCTGCCTCAGCCTCCTGTCTGCGCGGACGGAAAACAATACAGAAGTGAACACGATAAGCTCGGCTACCAGTATTGCAACCCCCCATTTGCCAAGCACCCAGTTTTCTGTCGGCAATATCCACTCTCTCGGATAAATCACGAAAATACTATTGAGGTATCGCTCGTGCAATATTATTAAAACATAATATATAACAAAGGGTGACGCATAGGCAATGTACTTGCTCTCCATCATTGTGGAAATCAGCATGCCGACAAGCGCCCACAGTGCCCCCGACAAAAACACAAACCCGCATTGCGAAAGTATCTGCGGCAGCAGCGCAAACCGGCTTGCCCCCTCCGCAAGCGGCGCTTCCATCGGCACAAAAATCAGCGCGGCAGCAAGGTAAGCTAAAAAAATGCCGCAAACAAGCACAGCTCCACCGGAAACGGCGCAGCCTGTGATTTTTGCGGCTATGTATCCTCCTCGCGATGAGCGGGAGATGTAATATCGCACAAAATTGCTCTTTAAATCGTCCACATACGACGCGGTAAAGGGAAGCGTGCATATTATCGGCACACAGAACAGCATTGCGTTCGACGACATCGCGTTTATGATAAACTGGTCGTGATAGCCACTGTAAAGCGGCTCTTCCGAACGAAACGCTTCGACTATCGCGCTGGTCGAGGCGAGAAACATTATTATTGCCACGGCAAGCGAGCCTATAGCAAACTGCACCGACAATATTGACTGTCTGGCGCTTGATTGTATCGCATTCTTCACGCTTCGCCCCCTCCGGTGTTTTACCTTTTTTAATGTGCAGCAAATTTTTTAAATCGCTTTTAATTATACTATAATTTATACGATCCTACAACAGCTTTGACGTAAGTGGTCGATTTCTTGACGTAAATGGTAAAGCCACGCCCTTTAAAACGATAATTCAACTGAGCATATTCCTAATTCATTATGTTTCGTAATGTATCACACTGCCGTCAACGAGATTGAGGACTAAAAGTGTTCTCACGCCTTCTACACCGGTCTCTATCTCTTCTCCGTTTGCATTGTACAGCGTACAATCACCGCGCAGTGTCACTGATGGGACAAGATAGAAATCCGTCTCATTGTCCTTTATCCTTGTCCGTGCAAGTCCAACCTCCATTTCTGTCACATCCACAACGACCTTATCGGTCCTCAGTGCGTCCGAGACATTTTCGGTGCCAAAAACCTGATACATACCGATATCGTCAAGAGACAGCTGCGTTTTGATACGCTCTGCCAAGTCGTCAAACGGCATGACCGCCGTGCTGGCGTTTACGACCTCTACGGGCTGCAGCGGTCCCATGTAATTAAACTCTACAACATGACCGTCGGCGCTCATCACAAACCCAAGCTGCTCGTAATAGTAATTTGAGGCGTATTCCTCCGTATTTTTAAGGCTGGATAACTGCAGCTGCGGCGTTACCACGACCCCCTCATAAACCGGAGCTGCACCGACCGATATCACATATCCGCCGTAGTATCCAAGATAAATCGCCTCACATGATACGATCTCCCACTCGCCGATATCCATCTGCTCCAGCATCTCCTCCGCCTGCAGGCGGATTTCTTCGACCGTTTCCGCATCAGGCTCCTCCTGCACAAACCAACCGCTGTTTTCAAAATCCTCTTTCATTATGTCATTATCATACCCCATATCATAGATAAATGCAGAGAGCATCTGGACCCTGTAATCATCGGCGTCTCGGCTTGAAGCATTGAGGTAAAACGGCATACCGTCGACCGTCATAACCGCGTACAGCGTTTTAGTTTTATCCGCATCAGGGTCAGGATCAATCAGCGGATAATAGTGCGACTGTGGGAAAAACGTCCATTTGCACTCCTCCTGCACCACATTCTCGCTCGCCTCGGCATACATTGCCTCATATTTTGCGAGTATCTCCTGTCGTGCCTCCATATGCATCTGGATAGCTGCTTCAATTTCCTCCGGGCTTTGCGGCGAGTCTCTGTATTCCTCGCGGATATATTCATATGATGAAATGAGCCGATAGTGGAGTATCTCCTCCTCCAGCTCTTTTTTCGATTTATCCTCCGAATACTCATAAAACTTCGTATCCGATCCGAACAGCGTTTCGGCTATTCTTTTCGCCTGTTCTCCCGTTATCGGCTCCGGCGTCACCTGTATTACGGGCATTGGATTGCCTGTATAATCGACCTCAGGTATATTTATATTGAACTCTATCTTCCCGTCTGTACTTGTAAAGCTCTCGCTATATGAAAACGGCTCCGTATCCGCGTTTCCCGTCGGCTCCGCGCTGCTTTGCAGCGCCGATTCAAATGTACCGTCGTTTTTCCCCGCAACAACAGCCGAATCCGGCGCAGCCTGGCAACCGGAAAAAAGCGTCAACACGATACTCAGGCATAAAATGACGGAAAATATTTTCTTCATATGATTTTCTCCTTTCCCATATGCTGCATTTAAGATGCGGGGTATAAAACACTGCCATCGAGTAAGTTTATGATAAGCTGCAGCTCCGTGTCTCTGGATTGATACGATTCGTACTCGGCATTTATCCACCACGCGGAGCTGCTCGTATGCCCGTCTAAGTGATGACTTATCGTAACACCGTGCAACGATACTGCCGGGATGAGATAAAACCAGTCCGATTCTTTCGCAGCGGTCCAGTCTGTTATTCCGTAGTCCATATTTACCCGAAAATATCCGATTTCCATATCCGATAACATATACTCCATTTTTTCTATAAAGTCATACGCTATTTTATCTTCACTCTTTTCCTCGATATCACTTTCGCTTACCTGGTTTTCCATAGTGTCCCGCTGCGCCTCCGCAACATCGGACATTTTCGTTTTTATTATTTCTCTCAACTTATCGAACGATAAAATCTCCGCCGCATCTTCTACAGTTTCTACGACCTGGAGCGGCGCCTTATACGTATACTTGATCAGCCGCCCGTCATTGCTCATTACAAATTCCATAGACTCCTGATTGTAATTTAACGCATACTCTGAACTTTCTAAACCGCTCGTCAGCGAATCAAGCTTCATCTGCTCTGTCAGTACAATACCTTCATATACCGGTTGTGCATTGACGGCAACTACATACCCCGGGCATATCCCGCCGTAATACACCGACCTGCAGCTTACTATCTCCCATTCTCCAACGTCCATTGCGGCTATCATCTCGCTCACGCGTTCGCTCACAGCGTCAAGCTCGGCTCCATCTGCCTCTACATCCGAAAAAAGCCCGCTGCTGCTAAGCAGCTCTACCTCCATCGGCACAGTATATAACGAATCGGCTATCCAGACTTCTATACTGTTTTCCTTGTATTGGGTATAATAGCTGTCTTCACCCTTTTCTATCTTCTGCACCTGAAAAATATACGGCATTCCTCCTACAAGAGCGGTCGCCTTTATACGCTCCCCTACCTCAGTGCTTCCGGGCATATAGTGACTATCCGGATAATACGTCCACTCGCACGCCTGCCTTGTTACCCTGTCGCTTGTTGCATTATACAAAGTCTCGCATTTATCAAGTATATCCTGCCGCACGGCGAGCTTTTCCTGTACCTGCGCGTCCACCGCCTCCGGCGTCATCCCCTCACGTACCTCGGCAGATATATATTCATATGTCGATATGCGCTGCAACTCCTCAAGTTCTGCGCGCACAGTTTCTATATTTTCCAGAATTCCGTAAATGCTTAAAGCTTTATATTCCCCTTCTGTCCATTCTAAATCATCCTGTCTATCAGACATTATCTGCTGTATCTTTTCCTCTATCTCCTCTTCCGTCAAATCCCTGTCTGTCTCATTTGCCGCTATATATTCATAATCGGATACAAGATTCCAATATGTCATTATCTCATTTAGTTCATCCTTTGGTTTTTCGCGTGAAAATTCATAAATTGCTGCGCTGCCAAACAGCGCCTCCGCTATCTTCTTAGCCTGTTCCCCTGTTATCTGTTCCGGCTCGGCTCGCAATACCGGCACCGGGGTCTCGTCATATATAATCTCTGGGATATCCGCAATAGCCTCAAATGTCATATCATAACCTGTGACTTTATCTGTATAGGTGACTGAATAGCTATCGTGATACGCAAACGGCTCCACAGGCGCGCCTGTATCTGTTTTACTATGTTCTCCGCCGCAAGCTGTAAGCGACATCAGCAGCGCCGCTATACATATCGCACTGATTATTCGTTTTTTCATACGGTCACCTCGTGATCTAAAAATTTATTACTTTGTATGGGTATGCATTAAAAATGCATACCCATACAGCATATATTGTTCATTTTGCTCTTAATCAGCCGTCAAAACTGGCTGTTATCGAACTGCCATTTGTATTATATGGGGTGATACTATATGTAGCGTATTTCCATATATTTCCATTTACATTATTGATTCCGGTATAGGGACTTCCTACATAATAATCGACTTTATGAACAATTTTCGAACCAGTATTGTCAGTTAACTGTTGTGACATTGCCGTCCATGAATCCCGTCCTACAATACCATCATTACCTATACCCACAGAGCTTTGGAAATTAAGAACAGCCATTCTGGTATTATAACCAAAGTCGCCATCTACTCCTCCACCTACATAGACGTAATATGCAGTAACAGAATTATGGCAGAGCATATAACGCTGTATAACGCGCACGGGACCGGCATTCGAACCCTGTTGGAAAGTTCCCCAGTTGATCATGCGTGTTCTTAACGTATGATTCAGTCCTTTTGCAAAGCTCGGCATAACAAACGTGCAGCAAAGCAAAACGACCAGAGTCAACGCTAACATTGATTTTAATACTCTTTTTCGCGTCATAGTTTTTCGTCCTTAGCAATATAAATATTTCTTTTGCTGGTACGTACATAAATCATTTAAACCTTTATCCCTCCTCACAATATATCAAAATATTATAATAAATCAGCCGATTTATATGCTCAATTGTATACAGTGTAAATATTAGCTCTCAATATCTTTTTTTTGTTGTTATTTTGGAAAAATTATACACCATTGGTAACTGTTGTGCAATAGATACAAATAAATTTTTTCAGAAAAAATTTATATTTTTTAAAATATAGCTTGAAATATTGTCTCAAAATAACAATATCAAGCGAAAATCCGCGTACTATCGGGCAAAAACAAATTTTAATTTTTATATTTTTGTTAAAATTTTTGGTGTAAATTTACAGGCGCTCAAAGATATATAAGGCTCGGTTATTATTGAATATTGCACGTAATTTATGGGTAAAGAAAAGGCGGTGCGGAAGATTACTTCCGTCACCGCTTTCTTTATTTGTCATTCTGAAAACTATTTGCTCATGCTTTTCTATTTTTACGCTTGGCGATCATTGCCAAAACCGCACCCCCGGAAATCATCATCAGCATGATCCAATAAATAACGTTACTGTCATCGCCGGTTTTCGGATCGTCGCCGTCCTCATCCGTATCGCCGGTTTGTTCACCGGAGTCCGTAGGATCTGACGGATCGGTTGGGTCGACCGGATCAGTCGGGTTTGACGGGTCGGTCGGGTCTGTAGGATCGCTCGGATCGGTGGGATCAGTGGGATCACTCGGATCTGAGGGATCGGTAGGATCAGTGGGGTCGGTTGGGTCAGTGGGGTCGGTTGGGTCAGTGGGGTCGGTGGGGTCGGTCGGATCACTCGAAGCGCCGACTGCGATAAAATACAGCTTGCCATCAATAAGCGTCTGCGCAATCACGGCTTCCTCCGCAAACGGCGAGCCATCGATTTCGGTTGCATCCGCTGCCATCTTCTCCCAATCAGGCAGCCATGTGCCGTCGCCGGAAAGCCATTCGTCCAAAACGCTTACCGTTATCTCTCCACTCGCGGGACGGGCGATGAGCTCTCCCTCATAGTAGAGGCTGTCCGTATATCCCGTTGCGGTCAACGTCCCGCCCGAGATGATTATATTGCCGCCTGTGCCGTCTGCGTCCTCCAGCGCGCGGAGACCGTTTCCGAATTGAAGATACTCGGTACCTGTAGATGCGCCGTCGGCGCGGACATTGCCGCCGTTGATTACGATATCTCCCGCTTGTGCCATGATGGCTGTTACACCTTCGTCGGCGTATCCGGCGTTTACTCTCACTACGGTATTTTCACCCGTGATCGTGATGTCGCCGTTTTTGCTGTAAATCCCGTTTGAATACAGCGGGGCAACTCCGTCAACGGCGTATGGATCGTTCGCGGCGGTTACGCTGCCGCCATTTATATTGACGTCGCCGTAAGCATAGATTCCGTCTGCGGCGCCGTGCTCGGAAAGCCCCACCGATGCGGTGACTTCGCCGCCGTTTATAGTGACTCCATCTGCCACTATGCCCGCGCTTGCCGCATTGTAAGAGCTGTGATGATTTACCGCTCTTCCACCAATCGCAACCACGCTGCCGCTTTCAACGGTAAGGAAGCCGTATATGCAAATGCCGGCGCTGTAATTTGCCTGAGCTCCTATGGCGTACAGCGTCGCGTTTTCGATCACGGCGTCGTCGTAGACCAATATGCCGTAGCTGTCAGAGGCAGAGTCCTCGCCTTCGTCCACGGCAAGGCTACTCGCAGCATTGATCTCACCGCCGGTGATCGCAAGGTTGCTGGCAACAATGCCGCAGCTTACCGCGTATTCGCCCGTGGCTTCCACAACATCGCTGTCAGCGTTTACCGTGCCGCCTAATATGTTGACATAACCTGCGCTGATGCCGTAGCTTTCCGCGTATTCGCCTGTGGCTTTGCCGCTAGTTGCGGTTACCGTGCCGCCGAATATGTTGACATAATCTGCGCTGATACCGTGGCTTTCCGCGTATTCGCCCGTGGCTTCCACGTCGCCGCCGGTGGCGTTCAAGACGCCGTTACCGGAGACAGAGATATCGCCGTAGACAGAAATTCCTAAACTTACGGAGGTTCCGTTTGCGTCGTCATCCGGACCGTTGATAATATTATTTCCTATCAGCTCGATCGCAATGTCGGTGTCACAGTAAACGGCGGCTGCCGCTCCGCCGTAAAGCGAATACGAGCCCTGTGTGATCGTCGCATCATCTAGCGTTAGGGTTTCGCCGTCCCATTTGATGTTGTAGTTATCCTCGCCGGCGTCCGTGGTTGTCACCGCGCCGGTGGCGTCCGTCAGAGCATAGGCGGGGGCTTCCGCGCTGCCTGAAAGGGTCACGTCTCCTACGAAGATTTCAACAGGCTCTGACGATCCGGAACCGGATGATGTAGCGCTAACCTCCAGATTGCAACGACCTATATCATCTTCATCGTGTCCAAGGAAAGCCAGATAATAGGTCCCGGCTACGGGCGGGTTATAGCTCGCCGATTCACCGTTTCCATTTAAATTGTCGTTATCAAAGCTTTCCATTATGAAAAACCGACCGGATGTCCCCTCACGGTAGATTCCGATCACCGTGTCGATTCTCTCGCCGCTGCCGCGGAAGTTCATATTCAGCACCTGACCGTCCGCCACTTCCACCTTGATGAGCTTTCCGTATGTGAAATAGTCGTCGCCAAGGTCATAAAGCACCGCGCCCTCGCCACCAAGGTCCACCTCGGCGCTGTAGGGAAGCGTCGTGGTATCCGTAAGCGCCGCAAAGCCCTCCTCCAGCGTCATAACTTCCGGCGCCGCTGTGACGCTGACATCCAGGCTACAAAGACCTGTCTCATTTTCATCGTATCCAAGGAAAGCCAGATAATAGGTGCCCGCTTCCGGCAGGATATACTTCGCCGATTCACCATCTTCATTTGAATTGTCGTGATCAAAATATTCGACATCTTCAAACTGCCCGGACGACGTTTTTCGATAGATTTCGATCACCGTGTCGACTACCGTGTCGCCGCTGCCGCGGAAGTTCATATTCAGTGCCTGACCGTCCGCCACTTCCACCTTGAGGAGCTTTCCGTATGTGAAATAGCCGTAGCCAAGGTCATAGCACACCGTGTCTTCGCCGCCAAGGTCCACCTCGGCGCTGTATGGAAGCGTTGCCGTCTCTGTAAGAGCCGCAAAGCCCTCCTCCAGCGTAGGAGGGTCTGTGCTGACCGTAATTTCAGCCTCCGCGGGAGCGCCCGGCAGCGGTTCGCCGCTTTCGTCCCACAGCATCAAGACGATCTTCGTCGCTTCCGACGTATCGGATACCGTAAAGCTGTTTGTGCCTTCTGTTACGCCGGCTTTGCTATAGCCGCTCCAGTCCGTGGGCGCGG
>CALWWO010000155.1 GCA_944385265.1 uncultured Oscillospiraceae bacterium | reverse complement strand
AGATCTGCTTCAGTGCCGTCTCCACTCAGTATTTTTTCAATGATATTGGACATTTGCTTAAGCCCTATGCGGCACGGAACACATTTGCCGCAGCTTTGTGAAAGGCAGAGATTTAAAAAAGCAGCCGTAAGCTCCACGGCGCAGTTGCTGGTCGGCGCGACGGCAATTCTTCTTCCTAAATCCACATAAAGTTCACCGGTCACTTTTTGGAGTTTATCCGGTTTCGTAATAATAAGCCTGCTCAAGTCAAGTATTCCTCCCTGTAAAAAAATAGCGCAAACCGCCAACAAATCAACAACTCAATTATATAATAAATACGAACATTTGTCACCTATTTTTTGAGTTATCCGGTCAAAAATCGCATTTTTATGAATATTTTATCATTTATCGAGCTTTCAATTTTTCGCGATCAATAGATACAACCTATTGAAATGATTTAAAAAATCGCTGTATTATCTACAAAATTAAGAATATAGTGGGTATATACAAGCTTAGTAATAAAATTTTACAATAATTTCGATAGAGAATATCTATTGAAATTGAATCTAATGAACTTTGCAAGCATAAACAAAAGCACCGTTTAAGTGCCCTGCTGAGAGGGAAAAAAACGGTGCTTTTTGCAATTAATAATATTAAAGCTGTCAACGATTCAAGTCATTGTAAAAATCTTCTATACCGTTAGCTATGCCCAAAGCCATATTTTGCTGCCATTCTTCATCGACAAACAACGCACGATCGCCGGCATTTGTTATGAAGCCCATTTCAATTAGCGCTGCCGGCATGGTGACTTCACGGATGACGTGATAATTCTCAGCAAAAATGGGACAACTTGCGTCAAGTTCTTCCGATACTGCGGTTGCTATGGTTTCCGTATACTTTATGCTTTCTTCCGGAGCGTCGGTGTAGTGGTATATCCTTATACCGGATACGGATTCGTCGTCCGCAAACGAGTTGCAGTGCAGAGATATAAAAAGATCAGCGCTGTTTGAATTGGCGATGGATGATCTTTCAGCAAGGCTCAGCAGCGGACCGTCGGCAGGCTCGTTAGTTTCGCGCGTCATGATCACTTCAAAACCATAGCTTGTAAGTAAGTCGCGCAGCTTCAGAGAAACGGCAAGGTTGATTTCGCTCTCTAAAACATCATCGTAGTTAGTTCCGGGATCGGAAAAGCCGTGCCCGGGGTCTACGCATATTATAAAGCCGTTACCAGATTGTTGTGGAGTATCGGGAGTATCGCTATTTAAGGAGCTGCTATCGATCGGCGCCGTCGCCCCGGTATCTGATATTTGTGAATACATATAGCCGGGCTCGTCCTCAAATAATCCGATGCTCTTTCCGAAAACAAAGGTCATTACCGTAATTATAATAAGCGAAAGCAGGGCTCCCGACATAAAAAGCCGGAGGGCGCGCTGCCTTTTTCTCCGCCTTGCGCGCCTTATTGCGGAGCCATTGTATGATGTGTGTGGCATTTATATTCCTCTCTGTATAAATAAATATTTTATGTCTCTGAAAATGATTTTGATCGTACACGCAAAAATATAACATATAAATCGTAACTGCACAAGAAGATAGAAGATAAAAATTTATTAAAGTTCATCGAAGATAGAACATCGCAGCAAAACATGATCTTAAGTACAATAGTTATATTCAACAAAAAATATGAGCGCTTTAAACTTTTCCGCATTTTTAATTATTTTTGAAGACAAATCGTGCAATGTGTGTTACAATGCAAAATGTATGCAATTTTGTGTTTCGGAGTGGTAGTTATGATTTCGAAAAAGGTAAAATTCGCGGTCATATCTGCGGTATTGTGCCTTGTGATTTCCGTTTTCTGCGGCATTGCAGTATTTGCTGAAAATGGCGCACCGGCGGAGGAGCTTACAGACAGCCTGCAAATTACGTTTTCAGGCGGACAGAGCGTTGAAAATGTAACTGACGACAGCATAGAGACGTTTGTATCCGTCGTCGGCGGCAGCACTGTGAACATTTCATGCGGTACTCCAATGGGTGGCCTGTATATCATGTGGAACAAAATTCCGGGTGAATGGTCTTATACAATAGACGGCTCGGAGCATGCGGCAGGCGAAAACGGGTTTTTGCATGAATATATCGAACTTGACTCTCCGACAACAGAGATAACTGTCAATATACCGCAGGACGGCGCACAGATAACTGATATATACGCATTTTCTGAAGGCGATGAGCTGCCGGACTGGGTACAGGTCTGGGAGGAGCCGTACGACCGTGCGGACATAGTTTTATTTTCTACGCACTCGGACGATGAGCAGTTGTTCTTCGCCGGTCTTTTACCGTACTATGCGATAGAGCGCGAGGCGTATGTGCAGGTCGTATATATGACAAACCACTGGGATACGACGACGCGCCCGCATGAGCAGTTGAACGGACTGTGGACCGTGGGGATCAGAAATTATCCTATAATATCTGAGTTCCCTGACGATGCGAGATCGCTCGGCTCTACAAGTGAGAGCACACAGACTGTTTTAGAGCGTGCCAGAAGCGTGTATAATGAGGACGACTGGATACAGTTTGAGGTAGAGATGATTCGCCGCTTCAAGCCGCAGGTCATTGTCGGGCATGATATAAACGGCGAATATAGGCACGGCGCACATATTTTGAATACGGATGCGCTGATGCAGGCAGTCGAGCTTTCTAATGACGAGACGTACGATGCCGATTCGGTTGAGACATACGGCGTGTGGGATGTTAAAAAAACATATATCCATCTATACGACGAAAATCAGATCGTTATGGATTACGATACGCCGTATGAAAGTATGGGAGGAAAGACCCCGTTCGAGATGTCAAAGCTCGGTTATGCATGCCATCTTTCACAGCAGTGGACGTGGTTCACCGATTGGGTAAGTCAGGATAAGGCGACCGATATCGCCACATATAGCCCGTGCCGGTTCGGTCTGTATAGGACCACCGTCGGCGAGGACGTCTTAAAAAACGATATGCTCGAAAATATCACGCCATGGGCAGAGATAATCGCGCAAGAGGAGGCAGAACGCCTTGCCCAGGAAGAGGCGGAGCGGCTGTCTCAGGAGGCGGCGGAGAGCGCGCAGCAGAGTCAGGCGGAGCAGAACGCGCAAAATGCTGCCGGACAGGGCGGCGAAGATGAGCAGAGCGGTATCGGTATGTGGACTGTTGTCGCTATATGCGCGGTAGTCTTGATAATAGCAGTGTTTGCGGCAGGGAGCGCAAACTCGAGAAGAAGGGCAAGGCGCCGCAGAAGAAGACGCTTGAAAAAATATAGAGGAGAACACAGAAAACGAAAGTACCTGTAATAATTCCGTCTCTAAATCCTGATGAAAAGCTGATGCAGGTAATAAACGGGCTTGTAAAAATCGGCTTTGACGATATAATAGTTGTAAACGATGGAAGCGACGCTGCCCATATGGGACCATTTAAAGAAGCTGCCGAATTGTCGTGTGTAACAATCCTTACGCATGAGGTGAACAGAGGCAAGGGACGCGGTCTTAAAACGGCGTTTGACTACTGTATAAAAAACAGACCTGATATCGACGGCGTTGTCACGACCGACGGCGATAATCAGCATACGGCAAAAGATATAATGGCTTGCGCAAAAAGGATGGTGGAATTGAAGGATCAGGTCATCCTCGGAGTCCGTGACTTTTCACTTGAGCATGTACCTTGGACGAGCCGCGCGGGCAATATGATAACGCGCTCTGTATTCCGTATTGCTTGCGGTATAAAGATAACCGATACGCAAACGGGTCTGCGCGCTATTCCTGTACAGTATCTGCAAACGATGATGGAAATCAAGGGAGAGCGATTTGAATATGAGACAGAGATGCTTCTTGTGATGCAAAAGAAAAATATCAAATTTACAGAGGTGACGATCGACACAGTGTACATAAATGAAAATGAGACGAGCCATTTCAAGCCGTTCAGGGACTCGTTTATGATATATAAAGTGATTTTTAAATATATGCTGAGCTCGTTTCTCTCTGCAATAGTAGATTTTCTTGTTTACAGCGGTATCCTTCTTCTGATAGAGGGGGAGCAGGAAAGGCAGATACGCCTGCTCATCGCTGTAGTGTGCGCGAGGATCGCGTCCTCGCTCGTTAACTTCGCTGTTAATAAAAAGGCTGTGTTTAAAAGCAAGAGCTCTGTAAAAAACACGCTTATCCGGTATTATTCGCTGTGCATAGCGCAGCTTGCCGCGTCGTACGGGCTGCTATATTTACTCAGCACGGCGTTCGAATCGGCTACCGTAGGCGAGATATTTTTGAAAATACCTGTAGATGTACTGTTATTTATAATAAGCTTTCAAATTCAGCGCCGGTGGGTGTTTAAAGACTGATCGGCACCGGGAAAGGAGAGTGGACTTTGGATTACGAAACAAACGCCGGATATCGAGGAACAAGAAATTCAGGCGGTAGGCGCTCATCCAAAAAGCGCAGGAAGAAAGGCTTGAGCATCGGAAAAGTGATAGGCAGGATAATGCTGGTGCTTATCGTAACGGTATTTTCTGTCGCACTGACGTTGCTGCTCAGCCTCAATATGATATGCAACGGTCCGTCACAGTCTGCGCGCGAGCTTTTTGTAACGACTGTTTTGGAGTCAGGCAATTTGAAGTTCCTCGCCTCGATGTTTTTGTCGACGGAGGAGATCAATGAGATCGTAAATAAGACCTCCATGGGAAATATCGATACAAATATCGATACGGGGCTCATATCTATCGACGATCCGGACGATGAAAATACGGGAGATACGTCTACTGAGAACGTATATAACGACAATTTCGACGAAAACGGAGTGGAGATCATCGAGATATCGGGGCGTACATTCTACGCAAAGCTCATGATAATAAAAGATCCGTCTAAAGTCAAAGTTGCCACAACGTACCCGTGGGGTGAGTACGGAGAGGAATTGAGCGAGCTTGTTACCTCAAGCGGAGCGATCGGCGGAGTAAATGGCGGACTGTATGTCTCTTCAAGCAATAAAGGCGGCTCACCGCTTGGCGTCGTCGTATCTGAAGGGCAGATACAGTACAATTCGCCGGAAGGCTGGGCTGGGCTTTATCTTATCGGCTTTGACGAGAGCAATATCCTTCAGATAATCGATATCGAAGGCATGTCGAGCGGCGAGGTAGAGGCGCTCGTGGCAGAGAAGAATATACGCGATGCGGTCGCGTTTCAGGATGAGACGAGCGACGCAAACAATCATTTCGTACCGCTTGTAATAAACGGCGTAGCCAGAGAACTGAGCGGGCAGGGCAGCGGCGCGAATCCGAGAACGGCTATCGGTCAGCGAGCCGACGGCGCTGTTATGCTGCTCGTGACCGACGGTCGCGGCTCAGCCGGTCATTTGGGAGCTACAGCTGCCGATCTTATAAACATCATGCTTGAGTATGGCGCCGTAAACGCAGCAAATCTTGACGGCGGAAGCTCGTCTTGCATGTACTACGGAAACGAATATGAAATGACCAGTGTAACGCTGTACTACGCAAACTCTTCATGGCGTCTGCCAACAGCGTTCGTGGTAGAGGGGTGAGCGCGTTATGGCATATGAAAACAACATGAACAGAGCGCAGAGCCCGTACAGTCACAGCAGAAGACGCAAAAAGAAAAAGTCATATTTGTTCCGCAAAGCTTTTTTAGGATATCTTGCAGTACTTGTAGTACTTTGTATCGCGGCTGTGCTGTATGTCCGCAGCAGTCTTATCGCATATGAAAACTCACAGCCGGATGTATATATGCAAAACCTAGTCGCGGATCTGTCTAGCGGCGGCGAAATAGCCGCGACGTTTGAGGATAAATATTTTTCAACTGTAACATTGAGTAAATTTGACGATGTAGAGGCGTTCAAACAGCAGTTTTCGTCGCTGATAACAGGCACGGAGATAACATATGCCGCAAATGCGCAGAGCTATGATACAAGCGCGCCGGCATATGACCTGTATTCCAACGGTGAAATGTTTATGACGGTTACGCTAAAATCGACAAACCCGTCGACGCGTCTTGGCATCATGACTATATCCGACTGGGAGATACAAAGTATTGCGCTGCGTTCTGAGGGTGAAGACGGGACGACTATACAAGGCGGCGCGTTTGAGTATACTATCTCAGTCCCAAGCATGTATTCTGTGTTTGTAAACGGGATACAGCTTGGCGAGGAAGAACTTACGGATGAGACGGGCGAGATAGAGCAGTTCCAGTATGTGGCTGAATATGTTGATATGCCGAAGCTTGTAACGTATCATATAGAGGGACTTGTTTTTGAGCCGGAAATAACGGTAACGGATGCCGCCGGTCAGACAGTCGAATTTACAGAAAACAACGGGAACATAAAAGTCGAACCGGTATTTACAGCTAATAGCACCGCTGATGAAATAGGAGCTGATATAGCCCCTCTGGACATTGCAAAAACTTGGAGCAGGCTCATGACGGACGATTTGGGCGGAGCAAATCACGGGCTTGCACAGGTCAGAGAATTTTTGATACCGGGCTCATATCTCGATGAGATGGCGACTGATTACGCCGGCAGCGTCGATATAACCTTCGTAAGCGCGCATACCTTGAATTCCTTTACCGGAGAAAGAGTTGAAAATTATATCAAGTATAACGACAACTGCTTCTCCTGCGATGTGTATTTTGAGAAAAATATGTATCTCACGAGAACCGGCGAATACCGCACGGACGTGTTTAACAGCCGGATGTTTTTCGTGCGTATAGACGATTCGAATATCGCCTCGCCGGGATGGTATCTCGTAGATATGCAGGCGATAATAGCGGAATAAAAGATAAAACACGCTGATGAAAATCAGCGTGTTTTATTGTGCTGAGCTTTACTTACGTGATATACTGTATAAAAAACGTAAAAATGAAAGGAGCGTTAAAATGATCTATCGGGAATATAAGGACAAGGGGTTTAAAACATCGCTTTTAGGCATGGGGTGCATGAGGCTGCCTGTTAAAAACGGCAACGATGCCGAAATCGACTATGAGAAGGCGGAAGAGATGATAGATTACGCGTATAAAAACGGCGTAAACTACTATGACACAGCGTATATTTATCATGGCGGCGATTCAGAACATTTTATAGGACAGGCGCTCAGTAAATATCCGCGCGATACATATAATCTCGTTACGAAAATGCCGAGTTTTCGCATAAAGGAAAAAGGGGACGCAGAGCGTATATTTGCAGAGCAGCTTGAGCGCTGCGGGGTCGATTATTTCGACTTTTATCTTTGCCACGGCGTGAACGAGACATCGGCGAAAATATTCACAGACCCTGAATTCAACGTGATTCCGTTTCTGGAAGAGATGCAGAGACAGGGCAAAATAAAATATCTGGGCTTTTCAGCCCACGCCTCATGCGAGACGCTGAGAGAGTTCGCTTCCATGCGAAAATGGGATATCGCGCAGATACAGCTGAATTATTACGACTGGGAAAAACAGAAAGCAGGCGAGCAGTATAAGATATTGGAGGAACTCGGTATACCGGTCGTCGTGATGGAGCCATGCCGCGGGGGACGACTCGCTTCCCTAGATGAGGAATCAAACGCGATACTAAAAGCAGAAAATCCGGACAGGAGCATTGCGTCATGGGCGTTCCGTTATCTGATGCCGCTTACTAATCTGCAAACCATACTAAGCGGGATGAGCAACATGGAACAGCTGAAGGAGAATATCGAAACATTCTCGGAATATGATCCCTTATCTGAAAGAGAACAGGAAGCGCTTGAGAAAGCGTCAAATAACTTCAAGACAAAATTCACCGTTCCATGTACGGGGTGCAGATATTGCAGCGACTGCCCGATGGATTTTGATATTCCCACAATAATGCAGCGGTATAATAATACGACGATAGCGCTTGACGAATTTACAAGGATAAACAACTTCAGGATAATCGCAAACTTGCCGGGGCACAAACCGACAGAATGCCTTGACTGTGGGATATGCGCCAACCAATGTCCGCAAAATATCGATATACCGGGTATAATGCGGAAAATATCGGAAGCGATCGTTGAAAACAATCTGTGATATGGCTGAAAAACGCTTGATCGTAATAAACGGGACGATGGGGATAGGGAAATCTTCTGTTTCACAGCGGCTTAAAAAAATGCTGCCGAGAGCTGTGCTGCTTGACGGCGATTGGTGCTGGGATGCGGATCCGTTTGCGGTAAACGATGAGACTAAGGCGATGGTGATAAGGAATATCGCGTATTTACTGTCTTCTTTTTTAAATTGCAATATGTATGAAAATGTGGTATTCTGCTGGGTAATGAATGAGCCTGACACGTTTGAGATGATAAGTACAAAAATCGCGGCGGCAAATTACAGTACATACCGTTTTTCCCTCATAAGCACTCCGGAGGAGCTGAAAGTCCGTGTGGGGAAGGACGTGCTTGCGGGAATACGATCGACTATGGATTATGAAAAGAGCCTTGCGAGATTAAACGATTATGACGCTCAAGATACGATGAAAATCGATGTAAGCGGTCTTGACGTGGGGGATACTGCGCGGCTGATTTACCGAAGCGTTATGGGGAAAGAATACGATGATAGAGATAAAGCTTCAAATAGATGATATAGACTATGATACGGCGATAGACGTCCTGCTGCCGGCACTTGCAGATCAGATGGCAAAAGGGACGGAAAATCCAATGCTGAGACGGCTTTTTACAGGCGGGCAAAAGCTCTCTGCCTCCGCCGCGAAAAGCTTTATATCAATAATGCCGAAGGAGAAGAAGGACGAGCTTGTAGTGAAATATATAAACAGCAATAAGGCGGATGTATCCAAAAAGCTCATGCAATTCGGCGCGAAAAACAATGTGCATTTAAAAATAAAAGATATCAAGGCAAGCAGCAAATAAATGATTGTTGTCATTAAAAGGAGATGAGACGGTTTGACGTGGGAATTTGCCGTACTTGACTTTTTGCAGCAGGTACGAACGGAAATAGGAGATGTATTTTTTTCAACGATCACACGTCTAGGAGACGGCGGGATTGCGTGGATAATACTGTCAATGATTTTACTGTGCATAAAGTCGTGCAGAAAATACGGGATGGCAATGATAACGGCGCTCATGCTCGGGTGGATAATAGGAAATCTCACATTGAAGCCGCTTGTAGGCAGGATCAGACCGTTCGATGTAAACACCGCGATAGAGCTGCTTATAGCGAAACCAACGGATTTTTCATTCCCGTCAGGGCATACGCTTGCATCTTTCAATGCGGCGCTTGCACTGTTTTACTACAATAAAAAATTTGGCATACCGGCGCTGACCTTTGCTGTACTGATAGCGTTTTCGAGATTATATCTGTATGTGCATTATCCGACGGACATAATCGGCGGCATTCTTTTGGCGATATGCTGCTCTTTCGCCGCTTGCAAGATCACCGATTATTTACAGGAAAAAGATGTAAAAGGAAAATTTTTCCTGAAGGAATGATATATAGCTTCGATACAATATGCTGTTGCGGAATGCAGGGATAAGAAAAAACGACCTGTTTTATAACAGGTCGTTTTTTACTGTAAATCAGTGCATCAAGCGTTTAAAATATCGGACATGCTGTAAAGCCCGGGAGCTTTGATATTTGCCATAAATCTTGCTGCACGAACAGCGCCTACAGCGAATATCTCCCGCGAATAGGCGGTATGCTTTATTTCTATTACCTCCTGATTTCCGGCGAATATGACCTCATGCTCGCCTGGGATCGTCCCGCCGCGGACCGATGAGATACCAAGCTCCTTCTTGCCGCGGGGACCGTAATTTGAGTTGCGATCGTAGACATATTCGGGCTCGTAAGGAAGCGCTGAGGCGATAGCTTCAGCCAGCATGATAGCGGTGCCGCTTGGGGCGTCTACCTTCATATTATGGTGCTTTTCAACGATTTCAATGTCGAAATCGCTGCCCAGCGTTTCGGCGACTTTTTTTACAAGGTCGGCGATGAGGTTTATGCCGAGCGACATATTCGCCGATCTGAAAACAGGGATATGGTAAGAAGCGGAGGCTATTTTTTCGAGCTGCTCCTGCACATATCCGGTGGCGCACAAGACGGCGGGGATATTTTTCGACACGCAGAATGTAAGCAGGGGATCCAATGCGGCAGGCACTGAAAAATCGACAAGTACGTCGGCGCTGCCGGTAAAATCCTCTGGATTTGCAAATATCGGATATTCGGCGCTGGCGTTGTCCTTGACGTCAAATCCTGCGACTATCTGTATATCCTCGTTGTCATTGCAGATTTTTGTAAGCATTTGTCCCATACGACCGTTACAGCCCGAGATGATTATCTTTAGCATAGTTTTACTCCTGATCAGATAAGATTGTTCTTCCGCATTGCAGCCTTCAGCTTTTCAAGGTTGTTAGGATACATATCACAAAGCGGCAGGCGGAACGTACCGACATCCATGCCCATAAGATTCATCGCGGTTTTCACCGGGATGGGGTTAACTTCGATAAACAAATCAGCAAACAGTTCGACATATTCGAGGAAAAGCTTTGCTCCGTCTGCAAAGTTGCCATCAAGACATAGACGACAGATCTCGGCTACCTGAGCGGGGACAATGTTTGAAGCGACAGAAATAACGCCGAGCGCGCCAAGCGACATCATCGGCACTATCTGATCGTCGTTCCCGCACCAGATGTTCATATCGTCGCCGCATACTGCGCGTGTACGCGCAAACAAGGTAAAATCGCTGGATGCTTCTTTGATGCCGTTGATATTGGGATGCTTTGAAAGCTCCTTGTATGTATCTACGGTGATCCCGATGCCTGTTCTTGACGGAACATTGTACAGGATCATAGGCAGATCTACGCGGTCAGCGACATATGAGAAATGCTTAACAAGTCCCTGCTGTGTCGCTTTGTTGTAGTACGGTGTGATCATAAGAACGGCGTCAGCGCCGGATTTCATCGCGCTTTTGCCAAGACGCAGAGCGGTCATCGTGTCGTTGCTGCCGATACCGGCGATTATCTTCATTCTGCCGTTGTTATGCTGCGTGCAGAAATCGACGATCTCCTCATGCTCTTCAACAGTCTGCGTTGCATTTTCACCGGTGGTGCCGCATACTACAAGCGCGGCTGTGCCGTTTTCGGCTTGAAAATCGATAAGCTCCGCCATTTTGTTGAAATTGATAGAGCCGTCATGATCGTACGGCGTGATAATGGCTGTGCAAGAGCCTGTAAAAATAGGAGTTTTCATAACAATATACTTCCTTATCAGTTATTTTTGAGTAATGTAGTTTTCCGCGCAGAGCAGCTCAGCCAAAAGCATCGCGCCGCCTGCCGCGCCTCTTAACGTGTTGTGGCTGAGACAGACGAATTTATAGTCGTACTGCGTGTCGGGTCTTAGCCTGCCTATGGAAACAGCCATTCCGTTTTCAAGATTACGGTCAAGCTTTGTCTGCGGTCTGTCATCCTCTGTGAAATAGTGTAAAAACTGCTTTGGAGCAGAGGGGAGACAAAGCTCCTGAGGTCTTCCGCTGAAGTTTTTCCATTTTTCAAGTATCTGCTCAATAGCGGGCTTCTTGTCAAAGCTCATAAAAACAGCTGCCATATGCCCGTCGGACGCTGCGACTCTGATACACTGCGCCGTGATGGACGGGCTATCCGCCGGTTTTATAACACCGTTTTCTATTCTGCCCCAGAGCTTGAGCGGCTCTCTTTCGGATTTTTCCTCCTCGCCGCCTATATAGGGGATAACGTTATCTGTCATCTCCGGCCATGTCTCAAACGTCTTTCCTGCGCCTGATATGGCCTGATACGTGCAGACAAGAGCTTTTGTGAGCCCAAATTCATCCTTGAGCGGATGAAGCGCGGGGACATAGCTCTGCAGCGAGCAGTTTGATTTAACGGCGATAAACCCGCGTTTAACGCCGAGACGTTTTCGCTGTGCATCGATGATTTTTATATGCTCCGGATTGATTTCGGGCACCACCATCGGTACGTCCTCCGTCCAGCGGTGAGCGCTGTTGTTTGAAACGACCGGACATTCCAGTTTAGCGTATTTTTCCTCAAGCGCGCGTATCTCGTCTTTTTTCATATCGACAGCCGAAAAAATAAAATCAACCTCGGCGGCGATTTTTTCAGCGTCGTCTTCAGCATTTTTTACTATGAGCTCGGCGGCTTTTGCCGGCATAGGAGAGGGCATAGCCCATCGGCTTCCTATCGCCTCTTTATATGTTTTGCCGGCAGAACGCGGACTCGCCGCGACAGTCGTCAGTTCAAACCAAGGATGATTTTCAAGAAGAGACACAAAACGCTGTCCCACCATGCCTGTTGCGCCTACAACGCCAACTTTGAACTTTTTCATAATTGCCTCCATAGCTATATTATTCAATATAGAAAATTTTGTTGCGCCGTACAAACCGCATAAAGTATCACTGTTCAAATAAGAAAAAATGTACTATAATTACGTAGTTAGAAAAATATTAACACACCCAGCATTTTGTGTCAATGGAGATATGGCTTTGAAAAGAACAGATTTTTATTTTGATTTACCAGAAGAATTTATAGCACAAACGCCCATAGATAAAAGGGACGAGTCCAGACTCATGCTGCTCAACAAACGCAGCGGCGAAACGCAGCATCACCGGTTTTACGAGCTGCCTGAGTTTTTGAATCCCGGAGACTGTCTCGTTATGAACGACTCGCGCGTAATTCCGGCGCGCCTTTTGGGTAAGCGTGAAACAGGAGGAGCGGTCGAGCTTGTTTTATTAAACGATAAAGGAGACGGAATATGGGAATGCCTGTCGCGCCCGGGAAGAAAAACAAGGACGGGAACAAAGCTTGTTTTCGGCGATGACGAGCTCCATGCCGAAGTCGTAGACGAGATAGAGGGCGGAAACAGACTTGTGAAATTCTTTTATGACGGCATTTTTTTAGAGGTACTCGAAAAGCTCGGAAAGACCCCGTTGCCGCCATACATCCATGAAGAGCTCGAGGATTCGGAGCGATACCAGACTGTCTATAACCGTGTTTCAGGCTCGGCGGCTGCTCCGACAGCAGGGCTTCATTTTACGAACGAGCTTTTGGATAAGATAGCGGCAAAGGGAGTAAACCTTGCGTACGTGACGCTCCACGTGGGATTGGGGACGTTCCGTCCCGTAAAGGCGGATGATATAACCGAGCATGTCATGCACGCCGAGTACTGTGTGATACCGCAGGAGACGGCGGATATCATAAATAAAACAAAATCGTCCGGCGGACGCGTCATAGCCGTCGGTACGACCTCGTGCCGCACGCTTGAGTCGCGCGCAGAGGACAGCGGGCATCTTGACCCGTATTCCGGCTGGACGAACGCCTTCATATATCCGGGATATAAATTTAAATGTATAGACGGACTGATCACAAATTTCCATCTGCCGGAGAGCACGCTGATAATGCTCGTATCGGCTCTTGCGGGACGAGAAAACGTGCTGCGAGCGTATGCGGAGGCAGTAAAGGAGCGCTACCGCTTTTTCAGCTTTGGCGATGCAATGCTCATAATATAGATCATACCGCCGCGCCGCATCATAAAAACGGCTGCCGCGGACAAAACGACAATTTTGCATCAGTAACAGGAAGGGATACCATGTACCGAATTTTGATTATTGAAGATGACCCTGGAATTTCATCCGCCATTGCAGAGCAGACAAAAATGTGGGAGCTAGACGCGAAATGCGTTCAGAATTTCCGAAACGTCATGTCTGATTTTTCCGAATATGATCCGCATCTCGTCCTATTGGATATATCCCTTCCGTTTTTTAACGGCTATTACTGGTGCGGCGAGATACGGAAGGTTTCAAAGGTCCCTATAATCTTTATTTCTTCCGCCTCTGACAATATGAATATCGTTATGGCGATGAATATGGGAGCGGACGATTTTATAGCAAAGCCTTTTGATCAGAGCGTGCTCATGGCAAAGATACAGGCAATGCTGCGCCGGACGTACGATTTTGGTGCAGCCGTGCCGGTTTTGGAGCATAGGGGCGCATTGCTGAGTACTGGTGACGGTACGCTGACTTACGGAGATGAAGTGATCGATCTGACAAAAAACGAATACCGCATCCTGCTCGCTCTTATGGAAAATAAAGGCAAGATAGTGAGTCGCGAAAAGCTTATGCAGCGCTTGTGGGAGACGGATAGCTTCGTAGATGAAAATACTCTCACGGTAAATGTAAATCGCCTGCGGAAGAAGCTTGACGCGGCGGGGCTTTGCGATTTTATCACCACGAAATTCGGCGTGGGCTATATCATCGGATAAGGAGACGGCGTATGGGTATCCTTAATATGTATTTAAAGCAGAGGAAAAGAGCGCTTTGTATCTTCTTTTCTTTTATTCTGGCATTTTTGATAACCTTTTATTTATATGATCTGCCGTTCGGCGCTGTGATATATCCCGCATCGGTCTGCGCGCTATTCTCCGTCATATTTTTGATTTTCGATATCCAAAAAGCAAGGGCAAAGCATAAAAGGCTGATGGAGATAAGCCGGCTGCCTGCGCCGCTTATGGAGCATTTTCCCGATGTGCAGTCGCAGGATGACGTGGATTATCAAAATATTATCGAGATATTGAAGCAGGAGCAGAGTGAACTTCAGACTGATATGACGGCACGCTATCAGGAAATGATCGACTATTATACGACATGGGCGCATCAGATAAAAACGCCGATAGCCGCCATGAAACTGACGCTTCAAAATGAGGATTCGCGGCTTTCAAGACAGCTGTCTGAGGAGTTGCAGCGCATCGAGCAGTATGTTGAAATGGTCCTTGCTTTCCTGCGGATGGACTCCGATTACAAGGATTATGTTTTCAGAGAACAGGAGCTGGACGATATTGTGCGAGAAGCGGTCAAGAAATTTGCGGGGCAGTTTATACGCAAAAAAATCAGTCTGCAATATGAGCCGCTTCATGCGAAGGTGCTTACCGATGAAAAGTGGCTCTCTTTCGTTATCGAGCAGGTGCTGTCAAACGCGCTGAAATATACGAATTCAGGATCTATCACGATAGATATGGAAGAGTCGGCGACGCTGTGCATCCGCGATACGGGTATCGGTATAGCGCCGGAGGATATACCGAGGGTGTTTGAAAAAAGTTTTACCGGCTATAATGGGCGCAGCGATAAAAAAGCCAGCGGTATCGGACTTTATTTGTGCAAACGGATATGCAATAATCTGGGACATCGCATAGCGATAAACTCGTCTTTGGACAGCGGGACCGTAGTGCGGATCTATTTGGAGCATGAAAATTTGAAGGTGGAATGACTTCTTACAAAAACGTAAGAAATCGAGGGGGAAATGTAAGCCGAATCTATGGCGGCACATTTCCCTTTCTTGCTACAATAGAGCTGCAAAAAGCAAAAGGAGGAAGAGATCGATGAGCATGTTGGAAGTCGATTCAGTCAAAAAAATATATGCCACCCGCTTCGGAGGCAATCAGGTTCAGGCACTTTCAAATGTGAGCTCCACCGTGGAGGAGGCCGCGTATGTAGCGATCATGGGCGAATCCGGCTCAGGTAAAACTACGCTTTTGAATATCCTCGCCGCGCTTGATAAGCCTACGTCCGGAAACGTCCGCCTTGACGGGAAGGATCTTTCAAAGATAAAAGAGTCCGCCGTCGCTGTTTTCCGGCGTGAGCACTTGGGCTTCGTGTTTCAGGAGTTCAATCTCCTAGATACATTTTCATTGGAGGATAATATTTATCTGCCGCTGGTGCTATCGGGGAAAAAGCCGTCTGAAATGAAAAAACGTATAACTCCTATCGCGGAACAGCTAGGTATTTCAGATATCTTAAAAAAGTACCCATATGAGGTATCCGGCGGGCAGAAGCAGCGTG
>CALWWO010000154.1 GCA_944385265.1 uncultured Oscillospiraceae bacterium | reverse complement strand
GCAAGGACGATATACCCGTACTTATCGGCATAGTACTGCATATAGTTATTTGAATTTACAAAGACGCTGTATGGCGTGCCGCCGCCGCCGTGAAAAGCCACAATAAGTTTATGCGGCGTTTCGCCGGAGTAAGAATACGGAACGAACATACGGTAGGGGATAAGACGGCGCATTTTCTCATTCCAAAAGAGCTTGTATAAATCTCCCGACTTTTTACCGCGTAGAATATTATAAAAATGATTGTCAGCCCCCTTTGGAAACTCCGGAGCACCGTTTTCACCATATGGCTCAAGCTTGTCGCTTTGCTTAGGAAGAGGAGCGCGGTTTTCAGCTGCCGCTGTTTCGCAAAAACCAACAAAAATTTCTTTTTTGACAACGGGTTTGCCGAAAATATCGGACAGCAGATATTCCGCGTCCACATATTTTCCGTCTGTACATTCACACAAGGCGTAAAGTCCGTTCATGGATACTGTTGCTTTATCACCGTTTATCTCATATGTGAAATCCGGGGCGTACAGCTTTTCCAGATCCCTTAACGAAACATAAAGGCGCCCGTTTTCCAACAGCGCTGTATCTAACATTTCATATTCGTATCTGTCCAGAAAAGCGGATTTTTCCCCGGCTGCGAACGTAATGATATTAGGATTGTAATTGAATTTGATTTTTGTGTCTGCCATATTTTCAGCTCCTTTGTAAATTGTAAAGTTCTGCTTATATTATAAACAAAAAAGAATCGCCCCTCAATAGCTGCTTTTGCAGTTTCGCTGATATATAATGAAAAATCATTAACATCCGTCTCATTAAAGTCACGGGAATATAGTTTTTCCCTTCAAAACATTTTTTGCCGCATACAAAACCGCCAAACTCCAATCGTATTTTTTTCAACGATCCGCCAGTATAAACTTCCACTTGCAGCAGCATGTATCGTCGATGATATCAGGATAACAGCTCATACACTCGCATGTAAACCGTTCGTCGATCACTTTCGCAAACTCGCCGTACTCAACGATCCCGACCAGTTTACACGGGTGAAAAGCCATTCCCTTTCGTTCCCGCGCCGCCTGAACGCGGCAGTTAACAACGCTGTATGTAAGGGTATTCACGTCGATTTCAATTTTATCCTCATTGATATTCGCATAAAGCCTAAGCCGTAGAGCCTTTTTAAGCCCTTCAAGTCCCGAATTGTCCCCAAGCTTGAGGAACTCTTTTATGCGTCTTGCTTCGATTACCGTGAATCTGAGCCACGCCTCCCTGTCGTGGTACATTGCCTCGTCCATCCCGAATTTTTTTTCGATCGATTGAAACCATACGCCATCCATCGCAAGCCAATTTTTAGAATAAATCTCGATAAGCTTTATCAGCTCATCTTTTGAGTATAGTGATAAATTCTCGTAATTGTTCATATCGTTGCCCCTTTTGATAGTATCAAACAACCATATAATTATAGCAAAGATCACGTCAAATTACAACGCAACACTATACCCAAGCTTTACAGAACGAGGTTTCTGAATAGCAAAAGACTGCTAAAGAGACGCAAAATGACAAATATCACGACTTGCAGAGGGCGCCTAGAAGCAGCACAAGCCAAAAAAGATACCCGGAGCTGTAATCAAAAAACCAACTGCGAACCCAGCAAAGCGGGTCGCAGCTAGAGAGGAGCAAGAGAGCTGGCGGATGGTGTCTTTTTTGCTGCAGGCACAAAAAGACGTCGGAGCCAAGCGGACTTTGCTCCGACGTGGTGCCGGTGACCGGACTCGAACCGGTACGTCTTTAAAGGACGAGGGATTTTAAGTCCCTTGTGTCTACCTATTCCACCACACCGGCAAAACTGTATTAGAAATAGTACCATCTAAAATAAAGTTTGTCAATATTAGCGCATGACCGCAGGAAAATAAAAATCCGGCAGAAAAATCTGCCGGAAATACTTGACAATCTAAAATAAATCTGATAAAATAAGCTGATTCTATTCACTAAAGGACGATACCAACCCACTATAAAATTCTGTCTACTATTTTAACAGAAATTTATTAAAAATCAAGTAGGAAAATAAGAAAATTACAACGCAGCCGAGTGTATCAAAAAAGATCCGGTTCAGATACTCAACAGGAGGAGTGACGCTAATGCCAAAAGATGTGATGTACGGCAAAACGCTTAGAAAAAGCTTTGCCAGAACAGAAGAAATTCGGGATATGCCAAACCTTTTGGAGATCCAAAAAACATCTTATCAGTGGTTTTTGGATGTGGGGCTTAAAGAAGTTTTCCGTGATGTGGCGGCGATAACCGACTATACTGGAAATCTTGAGCTTACATTCCTCGATTACAAAATGGACGAGAAGCCCAAATATTCCATTGAAGAATGTAAAGCGCGCGACGCGACATATGCAGCCCCGCTTAAAGTGAGCGTGTGCCTGAGAAACCGCGAGACGGAGGAAATCAAGGAGCAGGAGATCTTTATGGGCGATTTCCCGCTTATGACCGACGGCGGCACCTTCGTTATAAACGGTGCGGAACGTGTTATCGTATCGCAGATAATCCGTTCTCCGGGCGTCTATTATGAAAAGAAGACCGACAAAACAGGTGTTTCCGTTTACGCGACGACGGTGATACCGTACAGGGGCGCATGGCTTGAGTATGAAACGGATTCCTCCGATTCTTTTAAGGTCTGTATAGATAAAAACAGAAAGCTGCCCATCACCTGGCTCCTGCGTGCGGTGGGAAAACGCACAGACGAGCCGTACACGTGGCTTTCCGTATCCGGCGGTGAAGCTGGGGTCGATACGGCTGAGACTTTGAAAGAGATTTTCGGTGATGACGAGAGAATAAACATCACCCTCGACAAAGACGGTGTCAAGACAAGAGATGAGGCGCTTCTTGAGATATACAGAAGAATGCGTCCAGGCGATCCCCCGACGATAGACAGTGCGGAAACGCTTCTCAACAATCTGTTTTTCGACCCGCGCAGATACGATATCTCAAAACCAGGACGTTATAAATTCAATAAAAAGCTGGCTTTGTGGAGTCGTATAAACGGACACGAACTCGCAAGACCTGTCGTGGATCCGATGACAGGAGAAATAATCGCGGACGCCGGCGAAGTTCTCTCACGTGACAAGGCTGAAGAGATCGATGACCGCGGCGTAACGGAGGCATGGATCAACGCAGACGGGCGCGAGGTCAAGGTTTTCTCAAACGGTATGGTAAGGCTGAACGGATTTGTCGATTTCGATCCGCTGGAACTTGGGATAAAAGAACGCGTGCGCTTTATCATACTTAAAGATTTGCTCGAAAAATACGAGGGCGAAGAACTGAAAGAGAAGATACAAGAAAATATCGACGAGCTTATTCCCCGTCATATTATTCCCGACGATATTTTTGCTTCTGTAAACTATCTGAATTGCTTAGCGCACGGCGCGGGAGAGCCGGATGATATAGATCATTTGGGCAACCGCCGCATGAGATGCGTGGGCGAGCTGCTTCAAAATCAGTTCCGCGTGGGCTTCTCGCGCATGGAGAGAGTTATCCGAGAGAGGATGACACTGCAGGATCTCGATATAATCACTCCGCAGTCGCTTATAAATATCCGACCTGTTACAGCGGCTATCAAAGAGTTTTTCGGCTCATCACCGCTGTCACAGTTTATGGATCAGACAAACCCGCTGGCAGAGCTCACTCATAAGAGAAGAATGTCGGCGCTCGGTCCCGGCGGTCTGTCAAGAGAAAGAGCATCGTTTGATGTTCGCGACGTCCACTATAGCCATTATGGGCGCATGTGCCCGATAGAGACGCCTGAAGGACCGAATATCGGACTTATCACCTATCTTGCTTCTTACGCAAAAGTGAACGAATACGGTTTCCTCATTGCGCCGTTCCGCAAGGTAGATAAGGAGACGCACAAGGTCACGGATCAGGTCGATTATTTGACCGCGGATATGGAGGACCAATTCGTCATTGCGCAGGCAAGCGAACCTGTTGATGAAAACGGCTGCCTTATTCGTGAACGTATAACTTGCCGTCACCGCGATGAGATAATAGAGGTCGAACGCGACAGGGTCGATTATGTAGATATCTCGCCGCGAATGATGGTTTCGATAGCCACCGCCATGATACCGTTCCTTGAAAATGATGACGCTAACCGTGCTCTTATGGGCGCCAACATGCAGCGTCAGGCCGTTCCGCTCCTTGTGACGGAGGCACCGGTCGTGGCGACAGGTATTGAGCATAAGTGCGCTGTCGACTCAAAGGTAGTTATCTCTGCGGAGGGAAACGGTGTAGTCACATACGTAAGCGCAGATAGAGTGACCGTACGTTACGATAGCGGCGAGGTCAAGGATTATTCGCTTACTAAGTTCATGAGAAGCAACCAGGGCACGTGTACGAACCAGCGCCCGATAGTCGATGTGGGCGAGCGCGTCACAGCGGAAACTGTTTTGGCAGACGGTCCGTCAACAAGCCAGGGAGAGATCGCCCTCGGCAAAAACATCCTTGTCGGATATATGAACTGGGAAGGGTATAACTACGAGGACGCCGTCCTTCTTAATGAGCGGCTTGTTATGGAGGATGTGTTCACATCTGTCCATATCGAAGAACATGAGATAGACGCGAGAGATACAAAGCTCGGACCCGAGGAAATCACGCGCGATATCCCCGGCGTCGGTGAGGATGCGCTTAAATATCTTGACGAACGCGGAATAATCTGCGTCGGCGCGGAGGTACATGCCGGCGATATTCTAGTGGGTAAGGTAACGCCGAAAGGCGAGACTGATCTCACTGCGGAAGAAAGATTGCTAAG
>CALWWO010000153.1 GCA_944385265.1 uncultured Oscillospiraceae bacterium | reverse complement strand
GATATGGTAGGGCATACAGGTGTGTTTGAAGCCGCCGTAAAAGCAGTGGAGACCGTGGACAAATGCGCGGAAAAGGTCGTAAAAGCTACGGGAGAAATGGGGGGAATAACCCTTATAACGGCAGATCACGGCAATGCCGACAGGATGGTGGATGAAGACGGAGTAACGCCGCATACGGCGCATACGACAAATCCCGTGCCGTTTATTATCGCGGGGGCGTCGCCGACTCTTAAGCTGAGGCGCGGCAGACTTGCGGATATAGCGCCCACTATGCTTGATATAATGGGCTATGAAAAGCCAAAGGAGATGACGGGAGAGTCTCTTATCATACATTAAAAAACGCGCGGCATAGCGGGCTGCGCTTATAAAATAAAAAATATGCCGCTTATCAGGCGGCGCCGTTGCGGAAGAGCCGAATATTCCGCATGACGCTGACGGGACCTCCGTCAAAGCCTGATTTAACGCAAGGCGGCAGAATGGAGATTATTTATGAAGCAATATTTTGAGATCACCGATGTAGTTGGCAGAGAGATACTGGATTCCAGAGGGAACCCGACGGTCGAGGTCGAGGTTTTTCTTGACGACGGTACAGTCGGTCGCGCGGCGGTACCGTCAGGAGCGTCCACCGGCATGTTCGAGGCATGCGAGCTGAGAGACGAGGATGAGAACAGGTATCTCGGGAAGGGCGTAAGCCGCGCTGTCGAAAATGTGAACGGCGAGATCGCGGAAGCCCTTTTGGGGATGAACGTGCTTGATCAGCCGTCTATTGATAAGCTTCTTATAGAGCTTGACGGTACGCCGAATAAATCCAGACTGGGAGCAAACGCGATACTCGGCGTGTCGCTCGCATGCGCGAAGGCTGCGGCAGAGGCGCTGGGATGCTCGCTGTATAAATACATCGGCGGTGTTAACGCAAAAGTGCTGCCGACCCCGATGATGAATATTTTAAACGGCGGCGCACATGCCAACAACAGCGTCGATATCCAAGAGTTCATGATAATGCCCGTGTCCGCAAAAAGCTTTAAGGAAGCGCTGCGTATGTGTTCGGAGGTTTTCCATGCGCTGGCAAAGGTCGTGCCGTCAAACGGCGTCGGTGACGAGGGCGGATATGCGCCGAACCTTGAATCTGACGAGGATGCGATAAAAGCGCTGATAACGGCGATAAAAAATGCGGGATACGTTCCCGGAACGGACTTTATGCTGGCGCTCGACCCGGCAAGTTCCGAGTGGTACGAGCCGGAGGACGGCTGCTACCATATGCCGAAGAGGGGCACGGTCATGACAAGCCGCGAACTTGTCGATATGTGGGTCGATTTCTGCAATAAATATCCGATACTCTCGATAGAGGACGGTATGGCTGAAGAGGATTGGGAGGGCTGGAAGATGCTCACAGATGAGCTGGGCTCAAGGATACAGCTTGTCGGGGACGACCTGTTTGTAACGAATACTACGCGCCTGAAAAAGGGCATAAATATGGGAGTTGCAAACGCCATACTGATAAAAGTAAATCAGATAGGAACGCTTACGGAAACGCTCGACGCTATCCAAATGGCGCACAGAGCGGGATATACCGCCGTAATATCGCACCGCTCCGGCGAGACGGAGGATACTACGATAGCCGATATCGCCGTTGCCGTAAACGCCGGGCAGATAAAGACCGGCGCTCCGTCGCGGACGGACCGCGTAGCGAAATATAATCAGCTCCTCAGGATAGAGGAAGAACTGTTTGATGTTCCGCAGTACCTTGGGAAAGACGCGTTTTTCAACATAAAATAAAAACGTGAGCGCCACGGCGCACGAATACGGATGTGATCTTAAAACAAACTTTAAGCCGTCTGCTGTTTTTAGCAGGCGGCTTTTTTGCACACTCCTCCATATATTTTTGATATGATCGGAAATATTCGCATGATATTTTTATTTCTAACTACTCAGCCAATTCCACTCCGTATCCGTATATAAGGGCGCATCGGCGCTTTTACTTTTACTATAAGCAATTCAATAAGAGCTTGAATGCATGTAAAAATGTGGTATTATAAATAGTAGAAATAATAATGAAAAGGAGAAGAGCTATGGAATCTTATGAATTCAAATATCCGTCTTCACTGGTGACGCGCTTTGTGCCTCCGCTGGTGCCGTACAAAAAAGTTGTTGAAGAGGCAAATGATACTACATACACCTGGCTTGAAACTGTCCCGGAGGATTTGGGAACAGAGAAGAGACCGCTCGTTGTGAAGCTGCACGGCGGCGGGACTAACGGGGAATTTGCCCATGATTCGACTTCGTGGGCGCGCCTTGCGATACAGCAGGGATTCATCGCGATATTTCCGAGCGGACGGTCGAATCACGGCTGGGCGGTGGAGCCTGAAACGTATGAGGACGAGATCGCATATTTAAATTATATAATAGACCGCGTAATCGAAAAATACCCTGTCGACGAGACGAGGATATATATGACCGGCATGTCTATGGGCGATATGATGTCGCTTGCATATTCGTGCAAATCGGGCAATCGTCTTGCGGCGCTTGCCAGCTTTTGCGGACCGACTTACCGCGAATTGGCTGAGCAGAGAAAACCGAAGTATGTATTGCCCGTAATGCAGATACGCGGCGAGACTGATCTCGGCGGATACGGATTGCAGCCGGTACCTGATTTTAACGAGGGATTCGATCAAAAGCAGGATCAGATACTGAGCAACCGCGAATTATGGCTCGAGGTAAACGGGATCACCGGCGACCCTGAATTTATTATTAAGGGAGCGCAGAACTACTCCCTGTATAGGGGGAAAGAAGCCGACGTGTATTATTTGGATGTAAAAGGAATGGGGCACAGAGAAGCGGCATGGGCGCCGTATATCGTGTGGAAATCATTTTTTACCAAATACCGCAGGGTGGACGGCAAAATAGTCCGTGTCAAAGAAGAAATCCCGCTCAAGGGAGATGAAAATGCGGCGGCTTTTATGGCCGGCAGCAAATACGCGCTTATAGGCGGGAAGAAAATTGAGCTTGAAGATACGGTGAAGCTCGGCACTGACAGACTGCCGGCGGGTACTCCGGCGGCGCCCGGCGCGCCGAAGTTTGTCTATGCCGAAGCGACTGACAGCGCAGACGCATGCTACATCCCGGTTTCAGCGCTGTCGCTTATCCCCGGTATTGAGGCATGCCCGGCAGAGGACGGTAGCTCCTGCAAGTTATCTGCAAACGGGAAGAAGTATACGTTTTTTAAGGATTCCATGCTGCTCGAGGCTGAGGATAATACGCATTTCGGCGTAGAAAAGCCGGTGCTGGGCATGGACGGTAAGCTCTGGGTGCCTGTGGCTGAGATGTGCGAGGCGCTTGGGAAAGAGGTCAGCGTAAATGAAAACGTCGTGTATATTGCAGACTCCAAGAACCAGATGACAAAGGGAATGTCGAGAAGAATAAGAAAAGTACTCGAAAAATAAAAATCGATATTACGGCGATATAATGCGCCGCGCTGCTACGGCGCGGCGCATTTTTTCTTTCACCGTCAGAGCTTTGCATTGCAGGAAAAATTTGGAAGGATGAAAGTTTATA
>CALWWO010000152.1 GCA_944385265.1 uncultured Oscillospiraceae bacterium | reverse complement strand
TGTAATCTCCACGGTCTCTGGATGACCGAGATTTAAAAGTATTAGATATAACCGTGCGCCTGTTGGGATATTCCGGCAGGCGCTTTTTCTGTTTTTCTGCTAAAACTTGCCTTCGTGCGTTTGAGATAAACAGCCCGATGATGTATAATATACAAAATGCTTTATAGAGATAATGGGCGCGGTGTATTTTTAATCGTTATGCGCCTATAAAATGAGCCCGTAAAACCAGGGCGGCAGAGGTGAGAATATAATATGTACCGGATTTTAATAATTGAGGACGATGAGGGAATAGCGTCTGCAATAGCGGCTCAGATGAAGATTTGGGAGCTTGACGCGAGATGTATCTCTGATTTTCGCAATATTATGTCGGAATTTTCCGAATATGACCCGCACCTGATACTGCTTGATATATCGCTTCCGTTTTTTAAACGATATTACTGGTGAAGTAACATATGAAAAGTCTCGTAAGAGCAGATCATTTTCATATCTTACGCCTCCGACAATATGAATATCGTTATGGCCATGAACATGGGCGCGGACGATTTTATAGCAAAGCCTTTTGACCAGAGCGTGCTTATGGCAAAGGTTCAGGCTATGCTGCGCCGGACGTATGATTTCGGCGCGGCCGTGCCGATCATTGAACATCGCGGCGCAATGCTGAGTACCGGTGACAGCACGCTGACTTACGGAGACGAAGTGATCGACCTTACAAAAAACGAATACCGTATTCTGCTCGCACTTATGGAAAATAAGGGCAAGGTCGTAAGCCGTGAAAAACTGATGGAGCGTCTTTGGGAGACTGACAGCTTTGTTGACGACAACACCCTTACGGTCAATGTAAATCGCTTGCGCAAAAAGCTCGACGCGGCGGGACTGCATGATTTTATAACCACAAAATTCGGCGTGGGCTATATCATATCCTAATATGGGGAGTGAGAGGAACATGTCACTTTTAAAAATGTATCTTAGGCAGCGCAAAACGGCGCTTATATTGTTTTTCCTGTTTGCACTGGTGTTTTTATGCACATTTTATCTGTACGATCTGCCTCTCGGCGCTGTCGGTTATCCAGTTTTAGTATGTGCGGTGTTTGCGTTCCTGTTCTTCATGTACGATATCGGCAGCGTAAAGAAAAAGCACGATCTGCTTGTTAAAATCAGCCGGCTGCCTGCACAGCTTATGGATCATTTTCCCGATGTGCGGTCGCAGGATGACGAAGATTATCAGGCGATTATAATGGCTCTGCGGCAGGAGCAGAGCGACCTTCGGACAAGCATGACTCTGCGCTATCAGGATATGGTGGACTATTACACTATATGGGCGCATCAGATAAAAACACCGATCGCCGCTATGCGGCTGACGCTTCAAAGCGAAGATTCCGCAATGTCTCGGCAGCTTTCGGAGGAACTCTGGCGTATAGAACAGTATGTAGAGATGGTCCTTGCGTTTTTGCGGCTTGATTCCGACTCAAAGGACTATGTTTTCAGGGAGCAGGAGCTTGATCCCATAATAAAAGACGCCGTAAAAAAGCTTGCCGGTACTTTTATAAGGAAAAAACTCACGCTTAATTACGAGCCGGTGCATGCAAAAGTGCTTACAGACGAAAAATGGCTCTCGTTCGTTATCGAGCAGGTGCTGTCAAACGCACTGAAATACACAAACTCCGGCAGCATCACTGTAGGCATTGAAGAGCCTGCGACATTATATATACGCGATACGGGAATAGGCATTGCGCCGGAGGATCTCCCGCGCGTGTTTGAAAAAAGCTTTACGGGGTATAATGGGCGCAGCGATAAAAAGGCAAGCGGCATCGGACTTTATCTGTGCCGGAGAATATGCGATAACCTCGGACATAAGATATCCATAAATTCATCACTTGACAGCGGAACGACCGTATATATACGCCTTGACCGCAAAAAACTCGATGTAGAATAAACTTCTTACAAAAGCGTAAGAAATAAACGGGGAAATGTAAGCCAAATCGATGGCGGAGCATTTCCCCTATTTGCTACAATGATGTTGCAAAACAAAGGAGGCACAAATTAATATGAGTATCTTAGAAGTTGACGCAGTTCAGAAAATATACACAACACGCTTCGGCGGCAATCAGGTTCAGGCTCTGTCAAACGTGAGCTTCACCGTGGAGGAGGGCGAGTATGTCGCGATAATGGGCGAATCGGGCTCAGGTAAAACTACGCTTTTGAATATCCTCGCCGCGCTTGATAAACCTACGTCCGGAAGCGTTCGCCTTGACGGGAAGGATCTTTCAAAGATAAAAGAGTCCGCCGTCGCTGTTTTCCGGCGTGAGCACTTGGGCTTTGTATTTCAAGAATTCAATCTCCTCGACACATTTTCGCTGGAGGATAATATTTATTTGCCACTGGTGCTATCGGGGAAAAAGCCGTCTGAAATGAAAAAACGTATAACTCCTATCGCGGAACAGCTAGGTATTTCAGATATCTTAAAAAAGTACCCATATGAGGTATCCGGCGGGCAGAAGCAGCGTG
>CALWWO010000151.1 GCA_944385265.1 uncultured Oscillospiraceae bacterium | reverse complement strand
GCGAGGAGCATAAATCAAAGCCGACGCAGCACTCTGTAAAAGAGCTGCAGGGCATGGGGATAAACCCTAACATCATTGTGCTTCGGTGTGATGAGCCTCTGGAGGAGTCGATATTCAAGAAAATATCGATGTTTTGCAATGTCAAGCCTGACTGCGTCATCGAAAATATAACGCTGCCTATATTGTATGAAGCGCCGCTGATGCTGGAAAGGCATAATTTTTCAGGCATAGTTTGCCGGGAGCTTGGAATTGACGCGCCTTGCCCGGAACTGACGCAGTGGCGCGGTCTTGTGGAAAAGATAAAAAATCTTAACAAGACCGTGACGATCGGTCTCGTCGGTAAATATGTGGCGCTTCACGACGCGTATTTATCAGTTGCGGAGGCGCTGCGCCATGCCGGATATGAATACGGTGCGCGTATAGATATACGCTGGATAGACAGTGAAACGATAAACGACAGTACTGCCGGAGAGATATTGGCGGGATGCGATGGCATACTTGTTCCCGGCGGCTTTGGAAACCGCGGCATAGAGGGGAAAATAGCCACTGCGAGGTACGCAAGGGAACATAATATACCGTATCTCGGTATATGCCTCGGAATGCAGGTCGCCGTCATTGAATTTGCAAGACATGTATGCGGATTAAAAGACGCCAATTCAGGAGAGTTTGACAGCGATTCGACAAATAAGGTCATAGATTTTTTGCCGGATCAAAGCGACGATACCGCAAAAGGCGGCACATTGAGGCTCGGCGCGTATCCATGCAAAATTACTCCTGCCAGTCAAATGAGCGAATGCTACGGAGAAGATATCATATATGAACGCCACAGGCACAGATATGAGTTCAACAATGACTACCGAGAGATAATGGTAAAAAACGGTATGCTTTTAAGCGGTATGTCTCCCGATGGGCATATAATCGAAGCGATTGAGCTGCCCGAAAACAAATTTTTCGTAGGCGTTCAATTCCACCCGGAATTTAAAAGCCGTCCTAATAAAGCGCATCCGCTGTTTAAAGGGCTTATAAAAGCGGCGATGTCCGCAAAAGCGGATTGAAATAAATCGTAGATTATAAGATGTGCGGATTTCTAATAAAGCGAGGGGAAAAATATGGCAAAGATAAACATGAATTTTCAGAAGCTGGAGAATAATTACCTTTTTTATCTTGTTAATAAGAAAACTGACGAATATAAGGCGGCGCACCCCGATAAGAAAGTTATAAAGCTTGGAGTCGGCGATGTGCTTCTCCCGTTAAACAAAGCTGTTATCGACGCTTTGCATAAGGCAGTGGACGACCAGAGCAAGAAAGAGACGTTCCGCGGCTATCTATACGAACTGGGATGTGATTTCCTTCGCAAGGCGATAGCTGAAGATTATAAAAAGCGCGGACTTGATATAGACCTTGAGGAGGTTTTTGTAACCGACGGCGCGCTGGGCGAGCTGTGGAACATACTCGGTCTTTTTGAAAGCGGCAACAGAGCGCTCGTGATGGAGCCCGCATATCCCGCATATGAAGAACTCAATATAATCGCGGGTAACGAGGTGGTTTATGTCGACGCGAATGAAGAAAACGGATTTTTACCGGAGCCGAGCGACGATTTCGACGGCGATATAATATACTTATGCTCGCCTAATAATCCGACGGGAGCTGCGTACGATCATACCGGACTGAAAAAATGGGTCGATTTCGCTATTGCGCACGACGCGTACATTATATATGACGCCGCGTATGAGGCATTTGCGATGGACAGTGACCTACCGCGCAGCATTTTTGAGATCGAGGGCGCTAAAAAATGCGCGATCGAGATATGCTCTTATTCAAAGACTGCCGGATTCACCGGTACAAGATGCGGATACACAATTGTACCGAAAACGCTTGTAAAAAACGGAATTTCGCTGTATGATATGTGGGTAAGGGATAGAATGACGAAGACAAACGGAGTTTCCTACATAATCCAGCGCGGAGCGGAGGCCGTCTATACTCCCGAGGGGCAAAAGCAGATACGCGAGAGCATCGCGTATTATAAAAAGAACTCGCAGATTATAACAGACGCTTTGCAGTCTCTTGGAATATGGTACACGGGCGGCAAAAATGCGCCGTATATATGGCTGAGATGCCCGTTCGATATGGATTCGTGGGAATTCTTTGATTGGCTTTTAGAAAATGCGAACATTGTCGGAACGCCTGGAGAGGGCTTCGGAAAATGCGGCAAAAAATATTTCAGATTGTCGGCGTTTTCAAGTCACGAGGATACTATCGAGGCTATGGAAAGGCTCACGGCAGTGCTCGGAAAGGAAAGATAAGAATGCACGAAATTTACCAGAACCCGCTTTCAAGCAGGTACGCAAGCCGCGAAATGCAGTGGATATTTTCGGACGACAAGAAGTTTACCACATGGCGAAAGCTGTGGATAGCGCTGGCTGAGAGTGAGAAAGAGCTCGGCATCGGCATAACGGACGAGCAGATCGAGCAGATGAAAAACAATGTGGATAACATCGACTACGAATATGCCGCCGCGAGAGAATATGAGGTGCGGCACGATGTTATGGCGCATGTCCTTACATACGGCAAAGAGTGCCCGGACGCCAAACCAATTATACATCTTGGAGCGACGTCGTGTTACGTGGGAGACAACACTGATATAATCGTAATGCGCGAAGCCATGCTTCAAATAAAAAAGCTCCTTGTAAATACGCTGAACGCAGTGGCAAAATTTGCCGATAAATATAAAGCTCAACCGACGCTTGCATATACGCATTTCCAGGCGGCTCAGCCGACGACAGTTGGGAAGCGCGCGACGCTTTGGATGCAGGATCTGGTAATGGACATACGCCAGCTTGATTTTCAACTTGAGAATTTAAAGCTGCTGGGCTGTAAAGGTACGACAGGTACGGGAGCGAGCTTTTTGGAGCTGTTTGACGGAGATAAGGATAAAGTCGTTCTTCTTGAAAAGAAGATAGCCAAAAAGCTCGCTCCCGTACCTGTCGTACC
>CALWWO010000150.1 GCA_944385265.1 uncultured Oscillospiraceae bacterium | reverse complement strand
GGAAAAAGCGCAGCGCGTCTACGCCGTACCGCTCGGCCAAAATGACGGGGTCGACGACGTTGCCTTTCGATTTTGACATTTTGCCTCCGTCGAGCAGAAGCCACCCGTGCCCGTACACCTTTTTCGGCATCGGCAGTCCGAGCGACATGAGCATCGCCGGCCATATTATCGAGTGGAAGCGCACTATCTCTTTGCCGACAAAGTGGACGTCCGCCGGCCAGTATTTTTCAAAGTCATCGTACTTATCGTTCATGTAGCCGAGCGCCGTGATGTAGTTTGAGAGCGCGTCTACCCAGACGTACACGACGTGACCCGGGTCAAAATCGACGGGGATGCCCCATGTAAACGTCGTCCTCGATACGCACAGATCCTCAAGTCCCGGTTTTATGAAGTTGTTTATCATCTCGTTCACGCGCGAGGCGGGCTCGAGGAAATCGCCCGTCTCAAGCAGCGCCTGAACGCGGTCGGCGTATTTGGAGAGGCGGAAGAAATACGCCTCCTCCTCCTCATAGTGAACATCTCTGCCGCAGTCCGGACACTTGCCGTCTTTCAGTTGGCTCTCCGTCCAGAACGCCTCGCACGGCGTGCAGTAAAGCCCCTTGTATGAGCCCTTATAGATGTCGCCGTTGTCGTACATCTTCTTGAATATCTTTTTTATCGACTCGACGTGGTAATCATCCGTCGTGCGGATAAATCTGTCGTTCGATATGTTCATAAGCTTCCACAGATCGAGTATGCCGCCCTTGCCGGCGACGATGTTGTCGACAAACTGCTGCGGCGTGACGCCCGCGGCGTTCGCCTTCTCCTCTATCTTCTGGCCGTGCTCGTCCGTGCCCGTGAGGAACATCACGTCATACCCGCGCATGCGCATGTACCGCGCCATTGAATCGGCGGCGACGGTACAGTAGGTGTGACCTATATGCAGCTTGTCCGACGGGTAGTATATCGGCGTTGTGATGTAAAATGTTTTTTCGCACTTCTTACACATGGCATTAGCCCTCCAATTTATGATATGCAAATTTTTGCAGCATATAATAGTATACCACATATAGCGTAAAAGCGCGACATCTTTTTCGCCTGTTACACAGGCGAGTTTTTTCCGCGCCTATGGCGAGGGGGCTTACACCCATTTCTTTTTACAAAATTACAACCCGGCGAAGCGGTTGTAATTTTGAGAGGAGACGCAGCGGAATGAGCGCTCTTTTGCCGCTTTGCGGCAAAATAAGCGATATGGAACTTACGTCGACGAAAACGGGTGTACCCAAAGAAAAAGGCAGCAGGGCTTGCGCCCTGAAAAAATAGATATCAAATCAAAGCCCAGCGGAGCGGCTTTGATTTGAAGAGGAGGAGCGACGGAGCGTAAGAGCGTTGAGCTAAAGCTCGACGCGAGTTTAGCGCAGTCCGCGACGACGAGGCTACGCGTGCCTTGGTATGTCATGGACGCAGGACCGTAAGGTAGATTCTACGGGTGACGATAGGCTGTACCGTAGCTTCACGGTCTTACCCGCAACCATGTATGTGCGTAGTGACCAATTACAGACCGGCACAATGTACCCACATCGTGCGCTATGGGGGGATTTCAAGGGGGAGCTCCCCCCCTTGACGCCCTTTTCTTTGGGTTACCGTTTCTTTTGGGCGCGCAAAAGAAATGGTAACAATACCCCGCCGCTTGGCGGCGGTAAGTTCCCGCGCCATGGGCGCAGAAAAATTTGCCTGTGTAACAGGAGAATCCCTCGCGAGGGGGCGAAAAAAGCATCGGCGACGACCGCCCGCTCAGCTGGCGAAGAGGAGCGGCGACACGCCGCAAAAAACAAAAACGCAGCCCTGTATGCAGGGCTGCGTTTTTGCGATTTAAGTTTTTACATTCCCCAGACGAACCAGATGAACAGATATCCGCTTATGACGGCGGCGAGCGTAAACGGGATGCCGATTTTCATAAAATCGCCTGTCGTGACCTCGTATCCGTCTTTGCGGAGGATGCCGATACCGGTGATGTTTGCCGAAGCGCCGACGGGGGTCAGATTTCCGCCCAGTGTCGCGCCCGTAAGAAGCCCGAAATACAGCAGGTACGGCTCGATGCCGAGCATCGTCGCGATGCCCTGTACGACGGGCAGCATCGTCGCGACGTACGGGATGTTATCGATAAACGCCGAGAGGATGACGCTCGCCCAGACAATGATCGTGTAGATCAGGAAAATGTTGTCCCCGCTTATGCGCACAAACAGCGCAGCAAGTTCGTCTATAACGCCGGCGGCCTTGATTCCGCCTATAACAACGAAAAGGCCGGCAAGCAGAAGAAGCGTGTCGTAGTCGATGTCCTTCAGCGGCTTCACGATGCCGGATGCGCCGTGCCGTACGGCGTTATACAGCAGGCCGACAGCAAACAGGCCCATACAGATGTAACCGTTGATGAGGTCCGGCTTTGACGGCAGGAAAGACGCGAATATGAGAAGTATGATAGTGCCGCCGAGGAGTACTGACGGGACGTAATCCGTGACGGCTGTGCGCGCGCCTGTCGTGATCTTCCTGTCCTCCTTGCGGAAGATCCAGAGAAGAACGAACATCGAGACGAGAGCGCCGAGCTCGACCGCCCAGAACATACTGGGCTTGCCCTGGAACACGAAGAAATCTATAAAATCCATCCCCGCATAGCCGCCGAGCAGGATCGATGTAGTGTCACCGACGAGCGTCGCCGCACCCTGAAGGTTTGACGATACGGCGATCGCGATTATCATCGGTACGGGATTGATATTAAGTTTTTTTGCTATCGCAAGCGCGACGGGCGCGACCATAAGAACGGTCGCCACATTGTCGACGAATGCCGAGACTATGCCGGCGAACAGCGCGAGCGACGTAATAGCCCACTTTACGTTCGGCACTTTCTCAAGCAGAACGTCAGCCATTAGAGCGGGCATTTTTGAGTCGATGAACAGCGAAACCGTACCCATGGTGCCTGCTATCATCATAAGGACGTTAAAGTCTATCTCCCCTAAGATATTGCCGACGGGGAGAATACGCAGCGCGACGAACAGAACCGCCGAGCTGAGCGCTACATACGGGCGGTACTTCGGCAGAAGCAGAAGCAAAACGTATGTAAGCACGAACAGAATAATTGCGGTGATCAAAATTTTTCCTCCTTTTTTCGGTGACGCGACGCCGCGGGATATACCGTGCGCGCCGTGCGAACTGAAACCTTCGCGCAAATTTTACACTGCGCGAAATAAAAAACGCCGACGGCCTAGTCTCCCGCCGCTTGTCCGGCGGCATTTTTGATGATTGATTATACTTTATATTAAAAGCCGCCGTCAACGCTTTTTTCCCGTAATACGCGTATTTTTATACGATTTATACGCGTTTGGCAAAGTTTTTATGTTTTCCTTATATCGCGCTTTTCGCTGCGCAAAGCGTAAATTGCCGGTTTAGTTCACTTTTAGTTCATATTTCCCCGCAAGAAGATATTTTTACTTGATTTTTATTAACTTTTTTCAAACTTTCATCGTTGACATAATTTTTTGTTGCTGTTATAATTTCAAACGCCTACTGTTAAGAATCAGCGGCTTTTACAATTATTTTCGAAGGAGGAAAACTATGTCCACTGAACCACAACTGCAAGAGAGCAAGATGGGCACGATGCCCGTCAATAAATTGCTTATCCAAATGGCGCTGCCGATGGTCATATCGATGCTGGTGCAGGCGCTTTACAATATTGTTGACAGCATTTTTGTCGGCCGTATAAGCGAGGATGCGTTTACAGCCGTATCGCTCGCGTTTCCCGTGCAGACGATGCTTATCGCGCTCGGAACGGGCACAGGCGTCGGCGTAAACGCGATGCTTTCAAAGGCGCTCGGAGAAAAAGACTATAAAAGCGTGAACAAGGCCGCTGCGAACGGTATTTTCTTATCCCTTGTATGCACGGTCGTTTTCATCTTTTTAGGCGTCTTTTTTTCAGAGGCCTTTTTCAGATCACAGACAGACAATCCCGTTATAATCCAGCACGGTGTTGAGTACCTCAGCGTTATATGCACATTCTCTATCGGCGTTTACACGGAGCTTATCTTTGAGCGCCTCCTGCAGGCGACGGGGCGCACCGTCCATTCGATGATAATACAGCTTATCGGCGCGGTAATTAACATTATAATGGATCCGATAATGATATTCGGCTATTTCGGCTTCCCCGAGATGGGCGTCACCGGCGCCGCGGCGGCGACGGTGCTGGGCCAGATAATCGCCGCTATTGTCGCGGTGATAATCAATCAGAAATACAACAAGGATATCCATCTCTCCTTCCGCGGATTCCGCCCGGACTGGCCGGTCATACGCCGCATATACGCTGTTGGGCTTCCGTCTATAATAATGCAGGGCGTCGGTTCTGTCATTACATACTGCATGAACCTTATACTTATAAGCTTCACGTCTACGGCGGCGGCCGTTCTCGGCGCTTATTTCAAGCTGCAGAGTTTCTTCTTCATGCCTGTTTTCGGCATGAACAACGCCATTATCCCGATAGTCGCGTACAACTACGGTGCGCGCAGAAAGAGCCGTATTATAAAGACGTTCAAGCTCAGCATCATATATGCAACGGCGATAATGCTCATCGGCATGGCTGCGTTTATATTCATACCTGATAAGCTGCTTATGATATTCGACGCGTCGGATCAGATGCTTGAGATCGGCTCGCACGCGTTTCGGATAATATCGCTGCACTTTACGTTTGCGGGCTTCTGTATCGTCAGCGGCTCGGTGTTCCAGGCGCTCGGAAACGGCATGTACAGCCTTATAACCTCGCTCGGCAGACAGGTCATAATCCTGCTTCCGGCGGCGTATATCTTCTCGCGTCTGTTCGGCCTTGACGGCGTCTGGTGGGCATATCCCTGCGCTGAGATCATGTCCGCCTTCCTCTGCGTCGTCATGCTGATAAAGATCAACAACAAGGTTCTGAGGCACTTGCCGGACTGATATTTTAATCGCGCCTGTTTAGGCGCGATTTCAGCGTGTCGAACAGGTTCGACACGCTTCTCGAAAATGCAGGCATTTTCTCGAGGGGAAGCAGCCTGCTGCAGCGCACTCGCTTAGCTTGCACGCTTGCAGGCTGAGAAGACAAAATTCCGGGGCGCATGTCCCCGGAATTTTGGAAATTTGACCTTATTTCGCCGTCTGCGGACGGCGAAACTCTGCCGAGGGCTTTTTCTATGCAGGAAATGTTTTT
>CALWWO010000149.1 GCA_944385265.1 uncultured Oscillospiraceae bacterium | reverse complement strand
ATTATTGTTGAATACGCGCTTAAAAGCTCAATACAGAAATCGCGGTCGGACACGCCGTCCATGCTGTTTTGCGTGATACCGTCGAATCCGAGCGCCTCGGCCTCATAATCGCGGTCGGTATCATATGTCGTACCGGCAAGCGCACAGCAGCCTATCGGCGAAATATTCATTCTTTTTACGGCGTCTCGCAGTCTTGAAATATCGCGCAGAAACATCATGGCATACGCCATTAAATGATGACCGAAGGTGACGGGCTGCGCACGCTGGAGATGCGTATATCCCGGCATGATAGCGGCTTTATTCTCCTGCGCCTTTTGCGTTATCTTTTCTATAAGCTCGCGAAGCAGTGACTCGATCTCGTTCGTTTCATCCCGCAGATACATTCTTATATCGAGCGCTACCTGATCGTTTCTGCTTCTTGCCGTGTGGAGCTTTTTACCTACATCGCCGATGCGTTCGGTAAGTATCTTCTCTATAAACATATGGATATCTTCACATTCCATATCGAATTCAAGCTTGCCGCTTTCAAGCTCTTCTAAGATAACGGCGAGCTCGTCGATTATCTGCCGCGCGTCGTCCTCCGATATAATATTCTGCTTACCGAGCATAGCGGCGTGCTCCATAGAGCCTTTTATATCCTGCCGAAACATTCTGCAGTCAAAATGTATCGACGAATTGAAGTCGTCAGCTAATTTATCAAGATTCTTGGCAAAGCGACCCGCCCACATTTTTTCCATCGTATTCTCCAATCTGCGTATCAAATCTATATACTAAATATGGGTGGACGGCATGAAAATGCCATCCACCTTCATATTTTTACATGCTGTGTATTCTTATTTTTTATTTTTCGCGTCGACCATCGCCTGCACCTTGATCGGCAGCCCCCAGAGATTTATGAAGCCTTCGGCGTCCTTCTGGTTATAGTCGCTCTCACCAAAGGTGGCGATCTCCTCTGAATAGAGCGAATTTTCGCTCCATACGCCGGCGTTTATCATATTGCCCTTATACAACTTGAGCTTTACCTTGCCGTTTACCCTCTCCTGCGTTTTATCAACGAAAGCAGACAGAGCCTCGCGCAGCGGTGTAAACCACTGACCGTTATATACGAGGTCGGCAAACGTAATAGCGAGTTCTTTTTTCTTGTGCGCCGTCATCTTGTCAAGGCATATCGTCTCAAGCACATTATGCGCCTTGTAGAGAATCGTGCCGCCCGGCGTCTCATACACGCCGCGGCATTTCATACCGACAAGGCGGTTTTCAACTATATCGAGAAGACCAATGCCATTCGCCCCACCGACCTCATTCAGCTTCAGGATGATATCCTTCGCGCTCATCTTCTCCCCGTTGAGAGCGACAGGCGTGCCCTGTTCAAAATCGAGCGTTATATACGTAGGCTTGTCAGGAGCTTTGAGCGGCGAGACGCCCATCTCAAGAAACCCTTCTTTTTCATACTGCGGCTCGTTGCCTGTGTCCTCAAGGTCAAGTCCCTCGTGCGACAGATGCCAGAGGTTTTTATCCTTTGAATAGTTTGTTTCGCGGTTTATCTTCAGCGGGACATTATGAGCCTCGGCGTAATCGATCTCCTCGTCCCGTGATTTGATATCCCACTCACGCCATGGCGCAATAACGGGAATGTCGGGCGCAAACGCTTTTATAGCGAGCTCAAAACGGACCTGATCATTGCCCTTGCCGGTGCAGCCGTGGCATATCGCGTCAGCGCCCTCGGCAATAGCGATCTCAGCCAAGCGTTTTGCGATTATCGGGCGCGCAAACGCAGTGCCGAGCAGATAATTCTCATACTCAGCGCCTGCTTTCATCGACGGGATGATAACCTCGTTTACCAGTTCGTCTGTCAGATCCTCTATGTAGATCTTTGAAGCGCCTGTTTTGATAGCTTTTTCTTCAAGCCCCTCAAGCTCGTCATTTTGACCGACATTACCGGAAACGGCTATTACCTCACAATTATTGTAATTTTCCTTGAGCCACGGGATTATGATCGACGTGTCAAGCCCGCCGGAATACGCGAGAACAACCTTTTTAATATCATTTTTATTCATTTTGTTCACACCTCTGCATTTGGTTGAATTGATATTCATTGTATGTGGATTATTATACGCTCGCACAAAGCGCTAGTCAACAGCGATTCTATTGCAATTTCTGCCATATTATTTAAAGTCTTCTGCTTACTTCCTGTCACTATGCACAACAATAATCCTCCTATTGTAAAATCAGGCGATAAGCAGATATACAGCAAAATGAATATTATTTTCGGTATATTCATTTTCTGAGCATTTTTGGGACGCTTACGCTGAATATAAGTCGGAATATGAAGGAAAGCGGCGTCAAGCCGAAAGACCGACGCCGCTTTGCGGGATTCGATACAAATATAATATATTTTACAGATGCAACATTATCCGGCATAGAATATGCTGTCGGCTTCCGTCTGTGAGAGCACCTCGCATTCTACCATCCTGTTTAACACCTGTTTCATGCGCTGCCGGGCAAGCTCGGGATTTGTATCGGGCGAATACGCAGAGGGCGCATTCGGGAGTCCCGCAAGCATGATCGACTCGTATTCCGTGAGTTCTGACGGATCTTTTCCGTAATAGCCCTGCGCCGCATCGTAGATCCCGTAATACCCGCTGCCGAAATAAATCGTATTGACATAAAGCTCGAATATTTCCTCTTTGTCGCAAATGTCCTCAAACTCCCATGCAGCAAAAATCTCCGCAAATTTGCGCTCCAGCGTTTTTTCCTGTGTGAAATACTCGTTTTTCATGAGCTGCTGCGTTATTGTGCTCCCGCCCTCCGCAAACGACATGGTCCTGATATCGTTGACAAGCGCCCGCATTATAGCTATGTAATCAACGCCGTTATGGCTGAAAAAACGTTTATCCTCAGCCGATATGACAGCGTCTATGTATATATCCGGTAGTTCTTCGTATTCGATAAAATTTTCCATGCTGCGGATATCCTCAACAAGCTCCTCCATCGGCATCTGCTCCACCGCGTCTTTGTACATGTTGTATCCCTTTACTCCGAAAAACGCGCTTACGCCTAAAACTGCGACAAGTACGAGCGCGGCGATAGCGCCGAGCAGCTTTGCAAATAATTTCAATGCCCTTTTCACCAGTTTTATCCCCTTTTAAAGTTGCGCCATAAATAACTATTTCGTTTTCCCGCCAATGGCGACCGTAAGTTTGTCTACCGCCGTCCATATACCGCAAATCATCAAAAACAGTATCCCTGCCGGAATAGCCAGAAGCGCTATAACGATCGCCCCTAACCAGAAGATGAGGCGCGTAAAAATTTTGCATATCATGTTCTTTATATTTCCCATTTCGATCTTTGATCTGTACGACGCCGCACCTGCACGGCATAATTCACCATTCATCTTTCCACCTCTATATATTCGGACGCAGCGCTTTCAATATCCGGCGGCACATATTTTAACGATCTATCGCGCCGCCGGAAATATACGTCGCTGTACGTCTGTCTTATCGATCAGGCGCTTTCGGTGCGCATTCCGCTGACTATCGAGAAGTAAGAACGCGACGTTATGCGGTAAACTATCATGTAAAACACTGCGAAAATGAGATAGCAGCAAATCGTGACGATTATCAGAAGCCGTGAATTCATTACGCTGAAGAGGAGCAGCAATTTCCTGATCAGCGGAAACGCGAACGCCAGATGTACGCCTGCGGCAATAAGAGGCATGAAAAATACTATAAGTATCTGAGAATCGATGCTTTTTCTTATCTCTTTTTTCGTCATGCCGACCTTCTGCATGATATCGAAGCGTGACTGGTCCTCGTAGCCCTCGGAAACCTGCCTGTAATATATGATAAGGACGGCGGCAAAAACGAAAGTCATGCCGAGCAGTACGCCGAGGAACAGAAGTCCTCCGTAAGTGCCGTAAAAATCACCGCGATTCGATGCGATGCCCTCTACAATGACGTGGAAATATGAAAACAGATCGTCGTCATGCTCGAGCGTCTGCATGCGCTGGTATATCTGATCTTCTATCGCTATCTGCGTATCATTATCGCACGGAAGATCGAATCCGTAATACCAGTGGAGCGCCATAAGGTCAAGCCCCTCCTCCGTCTGAATTTCCAGAAGCGGTGTCACTACCGCGTCAAGGTCAGACACGAAAATATAGAGCATCGGGAACAGCTGTACCGATTCGACGACGTATGCGTCAAATCCGTCTACGCGCTTAACGATATCGAGCGATCCCCCAGCGCCTAAATCTATAACATTTCCCACATAGTCGCGGTCGCCGCTGACATACACTATCGCCTCGTTCGACTCGAGCGTTTCCTCTGCTCCCATCAGGCGGTTGTAGTCCGACAGGGACACTATATAAATTTGCCATATGTTAGACATAGCGCCCAAGTCGTTATCATATACGGCGTTATCGAATACAAAGCGGTCTCCCTCCAGTATGCCGAGGGACGTGGCCATGCCGTATGTCAGGACGTTTTCCTGCTGAGTGCCGTTTTCGGCTACCACCTGTTCCACGACGTCGATCGTCTGATCCACCTGATCGCCGGTGAGCAGAGAGACCTCATTTGTCACGGCGTCAAGACCGATATTTCTCGGATAGCTGCTCCGAAGATTATCCTCCATGCCGACATAAAGGCAAATAGTGGACGATATCATTACAAGCACCATTGTGCATAGGATACAGATCGAGGCGAGTCCCGCGCCTGTTCTCTTCATGCGATACGCCATCGACGAGACGGACACGAAGTGCTTTGCCTTATAGTAAAACCTCTTGTTCTTCTGCAATATACGGCAGAGGGTGACAGAACCTGAAATAAACAGAATATACGTCGCGATGATGACCATGATAACGGCGACGAAAAACAGCGTTATAGCAGTAACGGGGTCTTCTATCGTAACCGCCATGTAATAAGCGCCGCCGAGTATGAGCACGCCGATAAGCGCCAACAGCCAATTTGCTTTCGGCGGTTTTTCACCGACGTTTTCGCTGTGCAGCAGCTCTATCGGGTTTGTCAGGTGTACCTGCCGCAGCGTGTTCAGGAATATGAGTGCGAAAATTATTCCAAACAGTATGGCGGTTCTGTAAAGCGACTGTGCTCCTATTGTAAATTCAAATGTCGCCGCGCCGCCGAGTATTTTTACGGCGCAGAGCTCCGCAAACTTCGAAAACAAGACGCCAAGCGCCAGTCCGCCGAATATGGTCATGCACGCAATCATGAGCGTCTCTATAAAAAGTACGACTGCAAGATGTCTTTTGCCCAGTCCGAGGACATTGTATAGACCAAACTCTTTTTTACGCCGGCGTATCAGAAATGAATTTGTGTAAAACAGGAAAATAAGTGAAAATACGCACATGACGCCAAAGCCCAAGCCGAGAAAAGTCTGCATTGTCCTAGCTCCCGCAATATTTGCAAATGTCGGCGTCATGCTTAAGAATGATATGATATAGCACATCATGACCGTTACAATACAGGTGAGAATATACGGCACATACAGCTTTTTATTGTTCTTTATGCCGCTCCATGCGAGAGTTGTGTATAACCCCTTTTTCATTTTGCCTTACCGCCTGTCGCGAGTATCGTCAGCGTATCTGAAATTTTCTGATAAAGCTCATTTTCCGTGCTGCTGCCGCGGTAGATCTGGTGATAGACCTCCCCGTCTTTTATGAACAGTACGCGTCCTGCGTGGCTTGCCGCTTTTACGGAATGCGTCACCATCAAAATAGTCTGCCCGTTTCTATTTATCTGTCCAAACAATTTCAAAAGCTCATCTGTGGACTTGGAGTCGAGCGCACCGGTCGGCTCGTCTGCCAGTATGATTCTCGGATGCGTGATAAGCGCCCGCGCAACTGCGGCACGCTGCTTCTGCCCGCCGGATACCTCATATGGGTACTTTTTTAAGATATCTGAAATACCTAGCTGTTCC
>CALWWO010000148.1 GCA_944385265.1 uncultured Oscillospiraceae bacterium | reverse complement strand
GGTCTAATCAGCAGCCGCATGAAGAGAGAAATTTCAATTCGCGCCCCCGCGTTAGGGGCGACACGATCAAACGGTGAAACCGTAGCATCAGTAAATTTCAATTCACGCCCCCGCGTGAGGGGCGACTCTCGCCGCGCTGGTAATAGTTTTCTTGCACCTATTTCAATTCACGCCCCCGCGTGAGGGGCGACGGGAGAATATGATATACTCATCCTGCGGGGGCTATGATTTCAATTCACGCCCCCGCGTGAGGGGCGACTTCATACACTTGCTCAACATGGCTTTGTCGAATATTTCAATTCACGCCCCCGCGTGAGGGGCGACATAGCGCTGGCAAAAAAGATAATTGAGGAACGTATTTCAATTCACGCCCCCGCGTGAGGGGCGACAGCAAATTTATACAAAAATAAATTACTGCATTTACACAAAATAGCCATCTTGACAAAAGTTCTAAAGTTAAATTTGCTTTCAAAGTAGTAAAGAAGGCGATTTACGTGTTTTTAAATAGATTAAGATCAAAAAACGGACCAAAAACTCTGCGCCGATCTATGGGAATATTATGTATGGAAAAGCTCGGCGTAAGGCTCGTTTACAAGAGCAATGGCTCCCCAGTCTGTATAAGGCCGGTCCTGCCCATAGTATCTATCCGATTTTTATAGCTGTTGCCCAGCCTGTAAAAACGTACGGAATCTTGCTGATGGTCTATGACCGAGGCAAGTTCAGCTTTGAGCTTTGTCAACTGCGCCGCGTCCACCAAAACTTCAAATACCGAATTTTGTACTCTCAGTCCGTGCCGTTCGCAAAGCTTTGCCACTTTGCGCAGCCGCTTTTGCCCTGCGGCGTCAGAGACGTTAACATCATAAGTTACAATGACAAGCATAGGTTACCTCCATACAAAGGGCGGATAACAGTCCAGGTCGCCGCGCAGGACCCTTGCAAAGAGCATAGCTTGGGCATATGGGATCATCCCTATTTGAATTTTTTCGTTGAGGAACGGATGAGTTATCTCTTCGCCTTTTCTCTTCTGCCACGCTGAGAGTACTGCTCGTCTGCCTTTTTCATTCAGATAAACGGCTTCCTCGTCTTTGTCAAAATGTGATTCTGAAAGCTGCTTTCGGTGAAAAAGCGTAAGCACGAACCTATCGCATAAGGGAGCGCGAAGCTCTTCCATCAGATCCAGCGCAAAAGATGGTCTTCCGGGGCGCAGAGTGTGCAGATATCCGGCAGCAGGATCTAATCCTACAGTTTCCAGAGCAGACTGTACCTCTCTGCTCATGAGCATATACACAAAAGAAAGAGCTGCGTTGACCTCATTCTGAGGCGGACGTCTGCTGCGGATAACAAAGGTAAACGGGCAATTATCACCGAGCATACTGTCAAAACAGGAGAAATAAACGGTGGCAGCCGCTCCCTCTATACCGCGCATAGTATCAACGTCCTCCGCGGTATTGAGGGTTTGAGCCAATTCGCCAAGTCTGCGGGCGGCATCATAGAGAGTCTGACTGCTGCCCTCATTATTTCGAGCGGAACGAAGCAGGACGTTTTTACAGTTGCGAAGCTTTGCCATAAGGAGATAGCGGACAAATGCAGAGACGAACTGCCCGTCGTTTATACTCTCATATTGCCGTTTTCTTAATAAAACATTGCCGCTTACAGGACCTTCTACACGGGCAAGAAAACGCCCGTGTTCGGATAGGAATACCATAGAAATACCGTGCTCTGCACAAAATCCGATGAGCGGGGTTGATACTGTTGATTTGCCGAAGCAGACTATGGCGTCAATGCTCAGAGCGGGGACGGCTACTTTTTCTTCGCTGCCGATTTTAACACAGACGGTCTCATTCCTGCAATAGAGATAACTATCCGGCGTCAGCACATATAGCGTATTCAAAAGTTTTTTCAAAGCATATCCGCCTCCGTTGCTTCTAGGATCAGCCTTTGACAATAATTTTTTGCCGAAGGCTTGATCTTGGGCATACAATATTCCTTTATCGAACAGCGCTTGCATTTGGCGCTGTATTTTGCCGGAGGAATATTCTGATCATCCCGTATTTTCCTGAGCGCTTTGGCTCTCTCTTTGACTTCTTCTCTGAGCTGAGAGGTGAATTCCACCTCCATGCGTCTGTGTGCAGAGATGAAGAAGATCGCTCCGCCGGGGATTTTTGTACAAAACATTTCCTCAAGACACATAGCCTGAGCGCATAGCTGGACCATATAAGAACTCTCTTTCCTTACGGAGCCGTGTTTATACTCTATCGGATATAAACTCACAGGGAAGTCAGCGGCTTTTATCTGGCAGCCCTGCTCATTACGCTGTGCCTCGATGCAGTCGCATTTCCCTATAATACCCATGAGATCTGAAAATACAGTATATTCATAGAGCTTGAGGCTGTTACCGCGGCGCTCCACACGCTGGCTATGTACTCTGCCATGCTCTGCGCGACCCTTTGCAGTGTCCGCATTTTCTACCCAGATACGCTCGTTTAAGATCAGCGCCGCCCGCCGCAGACAGTAATCTGTCTGCGACAGCAGCGAGAGAGGAAGATATTCATGCTCATTCAACGTCGAGCCAATCCTCTCCATCAGGCAGCTTGCCCCATTCGATATCGCCGTACGGGTCTGACTGGAAGCCTATCTCCACTCCTGCCGGTACATGGCTGATATCCACCTTGATATCGTAATCCCGATAGCTTCGCGGGACGTCGACGCCCTCTTTTTTATGCGCATGGACAAGCTCAAAAAGCTTATGCGCAGGGGCGCAGCCCAGCTTTGCCTGACGCTGCCTTTGAGCCTCGTCGGAATCGGTGCCGATGTGCTTGAATATCACGAGCGGCGAAACGACAGATATCTCGCCCTTGCTGGCTGAATGGTCATGCTCGTACATATTAAGTATGGCTTCAAACAAAGCCTTGAGATCTGCCTCGTCAAATCCGGTCTCTGCCGCAAGATTAGCGCTGATAAATCCGCGGACTTCATATAGACCGAACGGGATAAGCTGTTTGCGCCCCATTGTGCGCAGCTTGTCCTCCGGAGTTTCGGCTTCGCTTTTCATATAATCCTCAACTGTACCGTCTTTTATGGCGTCCGCCACTGCCATGCGCGTGATCGATATATCCATCGGGAGCACGGGGTCAAGGCTCTTGCCGAATGTTATCTGAACGGGACCGCGGACCTGACCGGCGTTAGGACCGGTAGACATTACGGCTCCAAAGGCGCGCACATCAAAAAACAGCTCGCACGCCTTTTTTCGCCCGGCATACACCGCCTCCTTTGTTTTGGCGCAGTCTTCAACCCCGGCGGCGCGCTTTGCCTCGGCGATATGGCGGTTCAAGTTTGTGGACTGCTGGACTATGATATTCATGCCGTCCTGCCCCTCAAATGCCGTCTCGATATAGTTGCGGATGCGGCGCTTCGTCGCCACATCGGTGATAAAGCCCTGAAGCGTCTGTGGGTCTATACGCGGCGTATTGCCCATATCGGGATCGCCGTTGGGATTTGCGTTCGTGCATGCGACATAGTACATAAATTCGTATCTGTTCTGGATTGCCATATTATTCAACCTCCTCGTTATTTTCAAGCTCATTCTGCCTGCGCTGTTTCGCGGCATTTCTGCGTTCTATGCGCTCCTTTTCGATTTTTGCGCACATCTGATAGTAGCCGAGAGCAAAATACGCCTGACGCTCCGGCGTCAACGTTGCCGGGATGACATCCCCTATGGCGCATGCCGTTTCGTCGAGCAGATCGGTAAAATATTTCCGCGACCCCTCCAGCTTGCTTATATGGTGGTTCGATATGCGGGAGATCTGACCGATCGCCAGCGCTGGAGTCTGGCTTGCAGACGCGTAATACCTGTCTATCAGGCTGGCGTTTACATCGCCCATTGCGGTCGCCTGTATCGCCCCGTACACGGCGACTAACGCGCCGCAGTGATACGCGGCTTCAGGGTGTTTATCGTTGTATGCCGCAGTAAGCTCATTCTTACATTCCATAGTATTTTCCTCCTTATTATGTTTGGCTCTCTCCCAGCGGCGCAGCCATGCTTTCAGCCATTGGCACGCCCATGGATCGGGCGTTTTGCGGCGGTTTTCGTCATCGTCGCCGCTGAACATCTGCGAGCGGATGTAGCTTAAAGACCTTGACGCCACACTGTCAGGAAGCTGCGAGCCGTTTATTATGGCGTTTATTATGAACGGCATCAACCCGGCAAGCTCGTCCGACATGCGTTTAAAAATATTTTTATCAGAATTCTGCCTCTGAATCAGTCTTATAAGCCGTGCCGCAAGCTTCGCCGGCTTCATAAGCCCTGTCCCGGCGCTGTTCACAAGAGCGAGATCATCCTGCCAGAGCTCAAGATTATGTTCAAGCTGCTCATAGCTTCCTCGCTGATACGAGCGGATCATAACGCGTCCGCCTACGCCGCTGAGCAGCAGGATATAATACTCGTTCGGCAGCGCGTGTACGATATTTCCGGATTCGACGCTTTCGATCAGCGCATCAGCTTGACGCCGCGCCTTTTCGGGATTGACGGCAGGTGTTTCTTCCTCAACGTCATCGTCATCATCGTCCTCAAGCGGTATATTGGCGCCGAATATCATCGAAAGAGTGTCGTCGGCTTCTTTGACGGGCTTATCATACCAGTGTACGAATTTCATGCCTGCAATGGCCGGCGCGTCTTTCAAAAGCTCGTCAAGAGCGGCTTTCACTCCGGAAAAAGCTTCCTCCGACACCGGCGCGTTGGCAGACTGGTCCAGCCCGTATGATTTAAACGCCGGTTTATCAAAGCAGATGAGCGCGTCGCCGGTTGAACGACCGCCCACGACGGACAGACCGCGTATCTTAGGCACTGTCCTCATGGGAACGGTAGGTTGTCCCGTGATCAGACAGATGCTCATATCGCCCCCGGCGATGAACTGTTTTCGAAATTGCCTCCACCAAGCCTGCACGCCAGACATTTCCAGTATGGACTCGCCGTTCACCATAAAGCTGATAATGCTTGTCTCACTGATCTTCATGCGGTCAAGCTCAGCCGATACGGCGGCTGACACGTTCTCGTTTTGAATGGCTTCTATGCACACGGCAAGTCTTGACTCGTACTTTGCGGCGTCCTCCATCGCGCTGCAGAAGAACGCTGTTTTCACAGCGTATTTTTGCCTCAGATCCTCCTTGCCGGGGAAGAGGATGCTGCGTTTTTCAGCCAGCACGTTACATTTGTCTGTACCGTTTGCCATACTCCCTATGTCGGGACATGGAGTTTGCTCCCGCTCTTCCGGCATGATGCCGAGAAATCTGCCGTCCGCGGCAAGAGAAATATAGGCGCGCAGGTTTTTGTTTGCATATCCTGCCGGAACAAACAGGTTTTCTCTTACTGCGTAGTCATAAAGAGCTCTCAGCATACGGCGCCTCCTTTCAAAACCTCCGGGCTGTCATAAGGCGGGACCTCGATGACGCCCTGCTTCATGACGCAGTGATACAGCGACAGCCGCGGCTGCGCCTTTTTGCGAAGCTTGTAGTCGTGCAGGTCAAAAATGTCGTATACGACAAGACCGAAATCCATGTCGACAGGGATCGGCTTTGCGCCGTTTTTTTCATCGCCCTCTTCAAAATAGGCGACAAACTCTTTGAGCCCCAGCGAGGGCTGCACAAATGTCTTACCGCCTCTGATACGTCGCAGCGCCTGCTCATAAAGCTGCGTCACAGTACCGGGGAACTCCTCTCTGGGGCATATTTCGGCGGCAAAGCGGTAACGCACATCCCTCAAAGCGACAGTCTGACGTTGGGTTCGGTCGTCGTCGGCAAAGATCGGTTTGCCAGCAACTTTGGATTTGACCTCGTTCCGCTTGAAGCTTATGTAGCGGATGGGATTTAAAACTTCTATGCGTTTGACCTGCCAGTAAAACTCCTTGGGCTTAGAGTAGACACTTGAATATATCCCTCTGACAGCAGAGGGAGTAGGAACCGAATAACTCAGGCGTTCCACCTTAGCGTTTGGTTGCGAGAAACAGGCAAAATCGCCCCATACCTCTAAAATGATTTCCACAATTTTCACCTCCGTTGTTCGGACTGCGAAAGATCTGTCACAGCCTGAACTATAATAAGATTATTATTTTTGCTTTAAATTAAATGCACTTTAAAATTGGTTATTAATAATATTGTAATTGAAAAAGACCGTAAAATCAATACATTTTAAGAATTTTATACCATAAATATATCGTCTTTCGGATCCGGCGCCGATAATTTCAGCCCCATGTCGGATGTGTAAAGGTCCCAATGCCCTAAGGCGAGAATATAAAAGTCGCTTTCACAAATATCGCCGGCTCTTTTTCTGTGCCACGGTATCTGCTCACAGTGCTGCCTTACAAGATCCTCATTGTAGCTTGATACAGTTATCGGCGCAGCCTTTCTAATAAGCTCTGGGGTCAATCCGTCAGTCATTGCCTGCTCATATACCTCCATAAACAGGCTTTCATCATATGGGACGATCACCTGAACGCCCTGTTTGCTTATCAGCTTATATTCAGCCGCCGCTTCTTCATAGTTCTCGCCTTTGATGGCTTTAGTCAGCTCGCCTTTACTTTCTGCATCGCAGAAAAGGCGGCGGTAATAGTCCTTGATCGTTTTGGGATCGTGAATATCGACGTTGCCGGAGGCATGCATTATTTTCACGATTTCGGCAGCCTTCCAGTAGGATTCGCCGGGATATATATTGCCGCCGTCTTCCGGGATAAAGACGGTCACATGACCGGTGCCGAGACCGTTGCGGTTGCAGCGCCCAGCCGCTTGAATGATCGCCTCCAGCGGAGCCAGCGCTCTGTATACGGTTTTGAAATCCAAGTCGACGCCGGCTTCTATACACTGTGTGGCGACTACGCGGCACGGCTTGCCGTCGCGTAGCCTCGCTTTTATTTCGTCTATTACATTGCTTCTGTGTCCGGGGCACAGATCGGTCGTCAGGAAAAACAGGGAGTCGTGCAGGCATAGCGTTTTCAGGCTTTCGAAAAGCTTGGCTGCGTGACGGCGTAGATTTACTATGGCGCACACGCTGTCGGATCGCGCCATTTCACCGGCGATATCTTCAAGCGACGTCGGCGTATCTATCTTCCAGTGAAGCTGCGTGCGCCGCAGCGCTGCATATAGTTTTTCGCCATCGGGCAGTATCTCTCTGGGCTGCCAGTCTTCAAGTTCCGGCAATGCTCCGAAATCCGGCTGAGTTGCAGTGGAAAAAACCATGGTACAACCATAATCTTTACACAGTGATGATATTGATTTCATGGTAGCGGCGGCGAGCTCTTTGGGCAGGCTTTGCGCTTCGTCGAAAATTATCACGCTCTGCGCAATACTGTGAAGCTTGCGGCAGTCTTTCGGACGGTATGCAAAAAGGCTCTCAAAAAATCTAACGGATGTGGTGATTATAAAAGGCGAGTCCCATCGGGCTGCCAGTTCCCGCTGCTCTTCCGAAAGCCTGCTCTGACTGTGATCTGCCAGTATGTCCGGTATCAGCTTTTCGTACTCCCTCTGGCTCTGTTCCGTGAGCGTAAGAAACGGAAGCACCAAAATGATACGGCGTTTGCCATGTACGGCGCAATGCTTTAGAGCAAAGTGCAAAAGCGACATCGTTTTACCGACTCCGGTCGGCGCTGTCAATGTGAAGATTCCCGGCTCCATGTTTCCGGCGTCGCCGCACTGCCGGAATACATCGTCGCGCAGCCGGTTAAGTTCACGGTTTGATTTTGATGCCTTGCGGAGCTTGTCCATATGTAAATAGAGCTTTTGCAGCAGCAGATCAGGCTCAAGCACCGTATCAGATTCCTCTATTTTGCCGGAAGAGACGGTGTAGTCTGCATCTACAAGGCAGGAGAGGAGCATGCGGGCGCGCAGCATTTTCGCCGTCGGGGAGTCGTCGCCGTACTTATTCAGCTTTTTGAAAGCAAAACTAGGGAATTCGCTCAAAAGAACGCTCTCCGCCGTTTCATAGTCCGTTTGACCAATAAGAGAGGCTTTTTTTCCGTTTCCGCTGATACACGACCCGTTCCCTTTGAATATATCGGTCATTTCCTGTTTAAGATCCTCAAAAGAGCGAAGACCGCTGTGATGGGCGGCTACTATGACCGCCACAAGACGATATGCGCTTCTTCTTGGAACTATTTTTACGGACAAATACACCGCGCCGCATATAGCGTGATCAATGCTGCTCTCCGTTTTGTTCAGCACATTTTGAAAGCGCTGCCCGTATTTTCCAAAGTCGTGCATTATACCGCACATATATGCTTCGGAAGGCATATTTATCTCCGCTCCGAAAATTTGAGCGAGATTTGCTACCTTTTCAAGATGATCGTGATTAGTCTCCTGATGACCATCCTCATCGGCAGATTTTGCATAATAGGTTATACTCATATCATGTATCCCTCCAGTTATTGTTCTATTATATATGGTAACATTATACAAAAGCATTATCAATTCT
>CALWWO010000147.1 GCA_944385265.1 uncultured Oscillospiraceae bacterium | reverse complement strand
CCTCGCCCATGACCTTGCAGAATGTGATATTCGCGCCCTTTGAAAATTCCGGCGCATATCTGAGAGACGCGCCAAGCTCACGGAAATCTGCCTGATCGAGCCTGTCAAGCTCGTCAAACAGCAATATGCCGTGAGGCAGACCCGGATTCCCCAGCTCTATATAACTGATATCGTACTCGTCGTTTCCAAGCTTTACCGTTCTGTGAAGGTCTATGACAGACGGGTCGTTTAACCGCACGCGGTACATACGCTCCGACACACGCCAGCCGTATATTATCCCTGCTGTCGCCTCAAAGCACTGCGTCTCTCCTGAAATCCCGTTGTCGTACCCGTAACGCGACACGCAGCGCGACGCGTTGCCGCACATCTCGCCGAGCGAGCCGTCGCAATTATAAAATATCATTTTAAAATCGCCGCCGGCTTCCGGCTTTTCAATGAACATCAGCCCGTCCGCACCGATAGAGGTCCTTCTTTCGCACAGCTTTTTCGCTATGCTGGACATTTTCTCCTGCGGTATCTTTTCCTCTATATTGTTTATGATTATAAAATCGTTGCCCGCTCCGTGCATTTTTACGAATTTCATATTCTTTGCCCTCCTTCGCCGTATTCCGCTACATCTCTTTATATCGGATATTTTACGGCAGACCCGCCGTTTATTCAAGCATATACGCTGCTTTTTATTAACTTTTTTTCGCATGATATGATATAATATTCGTAAGATGGATATTATACCTGCGATCTAAGCCCTTTTTAGCCTGTGCGCGGCAGCCGTTACGCCACAGCTTCGCAGAATTGACCCTGCAAGGGCAAAAAATTCAAATCCGTTTTTCGTACGGACATGCGCCGGACGAAAAATACAAATAGTCGCGCCAGCGTGCGAGCAGCGCAAGTGCGTGCAGCGTGACTGCGAAACAAAGCAGGAAAAGAGGGCACATTATATCTAAGATTTAACAGCAACACGACACACGATAGCAAAACGCGGCACGGCGCTGCGGCGTTTGATCCGCCGCTTTATGAGCCTGGGCTTTAAAAGAACGCTTATCCTGCGTTTATAGAAGGAGAATCTCACATGACTTGGGAAGAATTGGAAAAAAGCTGTCTGGATTGTCACAAATGCGAACTCGGCGACACTCGGACAAATCTTGTGTTCGGCGTTGGCGTACGCGACGCGGAAATCATGCTTATCGGCGAGGGTCCCGGCGAACAGGAGGATCTTTCAGGTATACCGTTTGTCGGTCCGGCAGGCAAGCTTCTCGACGATATGCTAAAGATCATAGGGCTTGACCGCAATAAAAACGTTTACATCGCAAATATCGTCAAATGCCGCCCTCCCGGAAACCGCGACCCCCTGCGCGAAGAGCAGTCCGCCTGTATCGGCTGGCTGCGCGGGCAGTATAAGCTCCTGCGCCCAAAAATTGTCGTCTGCCTCGGGCGCATCGCCGCCTGCGCGCTCATAAAAGACGATTTTAAAATCACAAGAGAGCACGGCAAGTGGTTTGATATCGGCGGCGTCAAGTTCATGGCAATATATCACCCTTCCGCGCTTTTGCGCGACCCCTCCAAAAGACCTGAGACTTTTGAAGACCTTATGGAGCTGGAGAGCATGATAAAAGAAATGGGAGTCCGCGTATGATAGAATTTAATCCTCTGACTATTGAGGCGCGCGGCTATATCGAGCCTTTTTTCAAAAGCTCGTCAAACCGCCTTGCAGATCTCAATTTCACTAATCTCTTCATGTGGAGCCATTCATTCCGCCCGTCCTGGACTGTTATCGGCGATATCCTCGTCATCCGCATGGATTTTGACGATGTGCCGTCGTTTTCTTTCCTCTACGACGATATCGCCGTTACGCCTATCATCCTGCGCCGCCTTGAGGAAGTAGCTTCCGCCTGCGCCGCGAGGCTTACGCTCCGCGCAGTATCGGAAGAGCGGCTTAAGTATTTTACCGAGAGCTTTCCTAATATGTTCGACATATCTATCCGCGAGGATTACAGCGACTATATATACTCGGCAGAGAGTCTCGCTACCCTTGCAAGCAAAAAACTGCACTCAAAGCGCAATCACATAAACCGTTTTGAATCGTCCGCTCCGTGGAGGACGGAGCTTATATCGGCGCAAAATCTCGGCGAATGCCGCGCCTTCGCCGACGAATGGTTTCACACGGCGGAAACTGAGCGCGGCGGCGACTTTACCTCCGAGAAAACCGCCATGTCGCGGCTTTTTGACAATTTTGAGAAGCTCTCCACCGTCGGAATGCTGCTGTACCAGTCAAATCGTCTCGTCGCCTTCACGTTTGGCGAGGTTTTGTCGCGCGACACCTTCCTCACCCATTTTGAAAAAGCGCGAAGCGACGTCGCCGGCGCATATCCGATGATAAACAGGCAGTTTGCCCGTTTCATCACTGAAACGTACCCGCAGATCACATATATAAACCGCGAGGAGGATCTCGGCATAGAAGGGCTCCGGCGCGCAAAGCAGTCGTATCACCCTGTGATGATGGGTAAAAAATATACGCTCACTTTAAAGGACGGCGCAAGCCTGCTGTAAAGACCGGTGCTTTATGCCCAAGTTTACATAATGCCGTAAATAAATTCGCACGCATCTGCTGATCTGGTATAGACTCGCGGTTTTGAACATAGCTTCATATACGCGGAGCTTCGCAAAAATGAAGCGCAAAAGAGAAGATAATACTCCTTTTTATAATCGGCGGGCGGTTTTCAGACGCACGAGCGATACGCAAACTCCTGTTCGGCATTGTATGACTATATCGTAACGCTTGGCGGTTTTTAGGTGCGGAAGCAATATGCGGATCCGCTCGCATAATGCAGCCATGCATATCTTCTGCCGATCGAAATCATATTAAGCGAGGTTTTGCCATGAATTATATTGTACGTCCGGCACGCGACGGAGACGAGCCGCAGCTCCGCGCGCTTTGGAGCGAGGTTTTCGGCGACGGCGATGATTTTCTAGATCCGTTTTTCAGTACGCTGTATCCAGACAGTACGGCGCTCGTATGCGATATGGGCGGAAAGATAATATCATCCGTATATCTGCTGCCCGTCGGCGATATGGCGTCTCATGGGATGCGTCTGCCCTGCATGATGATATATGCTCTCGGCACGGCGGAGAAGTATCGCAATATCGGATGCGCGTCATCGCTTATTAACGCGTGCGACGGCGGCGGATTTTATATACTGCGCCCTGCGAGCGAAAAGCTGTTCGGATTTTACCGCGCCTTTGGATACCGCACCTGCTTTTATTGCAAAGAGGATACGTTTACCTCCGATATGCTGTCCACGTCCGGCAAAATTCAGATACGCAAAATATCCGCGGCGGAATACAATCTGCTGAGGAACGGGCTTTTGCATGATATCCCACACGTCGAGTACAGCGGCAGGTTTATCGAATTCGAGAGCTTTTTGGCATCCGGCGATATGTTCCGGATCGACGGGGCAGGCTTTACAGGCGCCGCAGCCGTTGAAAAATATTTAGACTGTGCGTATGTAAAAGAACTCATCGTCCCGCCGGAAGCTCTTGCTCCTGCAGCGGAAGCTGTCGCCGCAGCTGTGCCTGCGGATAAATACGTGATACGCAGCGTATGCCGCGGCGGTGAAAGCGGTGCCGCCTTCGGCATGGCAAAAGCGCCGACGCTTCCTTTTAGCTCAGCGTGGTACGGCTTCGCGCTCGATTGAAATCGGCGGACGCATATAATCAGGCGATGAAAGGAGTTTGACTTCACTGTGAAAATACTTATTCCGCGCAAAAATCGCATAGCTTACAATTTTCTTATATACGCCGGTATCGCTGCCTGTGCCGCCGGCATATACTTTATGTCGAGATGGGTCATCATAGGCGGAGGCGTCGCCGCAATATCGGGCGCGGCGTGGAAATACCATTTTTACCGCTGTCCCGTGTGCGGCGCGGATCTTTTTTCCGGCGTACGCCTCGGCGTTCTCACCGGCAAATACTCCGACTCCTGCCCCAACTGCGGGACGAAATCGGAAGTGGAATTTAAATAGAGCGGCGCGTACTGTCTTGCCGCCTGCCGCCCTTTGCGCGCGTGGGAAAAATCGGGATTTACTGCGGATAACAGCCATAATGCCTAAACCCGCTCTTTACGTGATGTGGAAGGCTTTGAAGGCTTATGTTTAAAGAGGCTTGGATATGAAAATCCAAGCCTCTTTTCCACGCCACGGAAAAACGGCATACCAAAGGGGCGCATATAATACATCGGGTGTGTCCGTGTATATGAGCGGTCTGGGATGCGGTCGCGCCAAGGGTGCGCGTATGCTTTATCCGATTACGTCGCGCCCGTGTGCGCTCCCATTTATGGCGTACCGCCACGCGCGCATTGCATGCAAGCACGCCGCCGGTCAAAAATTCAGCATTTTATAACCGGCGATTTCGCCAAGGTACGGGCTTTTATCTTGGCGCCGGTTGTGTTACAATTATTGTTAATTCGATCATCACCGTTCCGCCGATCCAGCAGACGGTATATATACGGTTAAAAAGGCGTGATATCATGAACAGTACAGAGAAAAAACGATTTGTAAAAGCGCGCCGTCAATTCATCGAAAATGAATTCGGGCACTTAAACGATATGCAGCGAAAAGGCGTTATGACGACTGAGGGACCGCTGCTGCTTCTTGCCGGCGCTGGCAGCGGCAAGACGACCGTGCTTATAAACCGCATCGCAAATCTTATGAAATTTGGCAGAGCATCGGACAGCGACGAAGTCCCTGATTATTTTGACGAGAGCGACCTTTTATTTTTAGAGGAGTATGTAAAGCACCCTGACGACAGCGGACGCGAACGGGCGGAAGCGCTGTCTACGCTGGAGCGCGTCGAGCCGTGGCGTATCATCGCGATAACATTTACAAACAAGGCGGCAAACGAGCTTAAAGAGCGGCTTGAGCGTATGCTCGGTCCCACGGCGCACGATATATGGGCGATGACGTTCCACTCAGCCTGTG
>CALWWO010000146.1 GCA_944385265.1 uncultured Oscillospiraceae bacterium | reverse complement strand
AAGCGTCCCCGTGATAGCCTCCGGCGGAGCCGGTAAAATAGATGATTTTGTGCGGCTGTTTAAAACTCTTCCGAAGGTGGACGCGGGGCTTGCCGCGTCGATATTCCATTTCGGCGAGGTGGATATAAAAGAGCTCAAGCGCACACTGAGAGAAAACGATATTATAGTGAGGTTATGAAAATGCTGAATATTGACGAACTGAAATTTGACGAAAAAGGGCTCATCCCCGCGATAGTCGTAGACGCCAAAAGCCGCAAGGTGCTGACGCTTGCGTATATGAACAGGGAGAGTCTTGAAATATCGATGGAAAAGGGGCTCACATGCTTTTGGAGCAGGTCAAGGCAGGAGCTGTGGCTGAAGGGCGAGACTAGCGGCAATTACCAGCATATAATAAGCATAACGGCCGACTGCGACCGCGACGCGCTCACGGTGCTTGTGGAAAAGGACGGTCCCGCGTGCCATACCGGCGCAGATTCGTGCTTTAACGATACCGTATGGCAGAGCGACGAGTATCAGGACTTCACATATCAGGGGCTTATGGAGCTCATAGCGGGGCGAAAGACTGAGAAAAAAGAGGGGTCGTATACGACATACCTGTTTGAAAAGGGTATAGATAAAATACTGAAAAAAATCGGCGAAGAGAGCACCGAGGTCATAATTGCCGCAAAAGCCGATGATAAGAAAGAGACGATATACGAGATCGCCGACCTCGCCTATCATGTCATGGTCATGATGATACAGATGGGCATAACGCTCGACGATATTTACGACGAGCTCAAGTCGCGCCACGTCATCGACCATAAGGTCAAACAGGAAAAAATGACACAATGAGCATCAAAAAGAATTTTCACACGCACACGACATACTGCGACGGCAAAAATACGCCGGAGGAGACGATAAAAGCCGCGATAGCTCTCGGATTCACCGCGCTCGGTTTTTCGGGGCATGCGCATACGCCGTTTGACTTAAGCTATGCAATGTCTCACGCCGCAGCCGATAGGTATTACGATGAAATAAACGCCCTCAAGGTCAAATACTGCGGACGGATAGAGCTGTACTGCGGCATAGAGCAGGATTATTACTCCGATGAGCCGGTGTCGCGCTGGGACTACGTCATAGGCTCCGTCCACTATGTGCTCAAAAACGGGGAGTATATTCCCGTTGACGAGACGGCGCAGATATTAAAAGACGCCGCGATAAAGCACTACGGCGGCGACATCTACGGACTTGTAGAGGACTATTTCGCCACGGTCGCGGACGTGGTCGGGAAGACGAACGCCGACATCATAGGGCATTTCGACCTCATAACAAAGTTTAACGAGGGAGAGGTTATGTTCTCTGAGTCCGATCCGCAGTATGTAGACGCATACCGCGCGGCGCTCATAAAGCTCATACCGTATAATAAGCCGTTCGAGATAAATACGGGCGCAATGGCGAGAGGATACAGAAGCGCGCCGTACCCGTCAAAGCAGATACTTGCGGATATACACGATATGGGAGGCAGCATCGCGATATCGAGCGACTGTCACGATAGAGCCGCGCTTGATTACGGTTTTGGTGAGGCTGTGGCGCTCGCCAAAAGCTGCGGGTTTAAAAATTTTATGGTCATGACCAGAGATGGTCTTCAGTGCGAAAAGCTTTGATTTTATCGCACATAACCCTTCGCCGCCTAAGGGCGGCACCTTTTTAGCCCGCGAAAGCGAGCGGGGATTTGTACCCATTTCTTTGATGTATGTCAAAGAAACGGGTACACCCAAAGAAATCGTCGTCGCGGATTGCGTTAAGCGCGCGTCCGCTTTTAAGCGGACGCTTACCCACTCCATCGCTCCTCCTCTCAAAATCACAACCGCTTGCGCTGGGTTGTAATTTTGTATCTTCCCCTTTGCAAACCCCAAAAGGCGCGCATCAACATACGCATGGACAATTCTGAAAAGGAAGTACCCTTTAGTAACATGACTGTGCTCATCATTCGACGAATGACGGTGGAAATCTGATAGATTTTTAAATCACTACCCCGCGCCATAAAAGGCGCGGCAGACGAAAGTAACGATAAAGAGAGCAGGGTAACGTGACCTCCGTGCCGCGGTGTAATACTGCGCGCAGTGTTATTGTTACGCATCGCGCTGTCAATGCGCCCCTCTATCTTGAGGGGGATAGTCTATCATTTTAGATGACGTATGCCTGTGCTGGGAGAAAACATAGAAAAAGGCAGATACAAAATCGCAACCCAGCGAAGCGGTTGTGATTTTGAGAGGAGACGCAGCGGAATGAGCGCACTTTTGCCCGAAAGGGCAAAACAAACGATATGAAGCTTGCGGCGACGAGGGATATGCCAAAGAAATGGTAACAACACCCGCGCCATAGGCGCGAAAAGGAAACTCGCGCTTCGCGCGAAAAAATGCACCATTGCGGCGCGGCAATCCCGCCCACATAGTGGGCGAAAAATGTATCGCTCTTTCGAACGAAATATGTTGCCTTTCCGGCGATAAAAAATCCCCCTGATACACAGGGGGATTTTTCAGCATTTTTGAAAAGCTATGCGCGGCGTACCGTTATGCGTGATAATAACGCCGCACTCTTTAAAGCCGAGCTTTGGAAGTATATGCCGCATGACGGAGTTGTCATGGTGCGTATCTATGCGGATATTCGGACGTTTCGCATACACCCAGTCGACGCAGAATTTTACTATCCCGTGGCATATACCGGAGCTTGAGATCCGGTGTATCGTAAGGTACGGGTCGTCATTCAGCCACTCGCCGTCTATAGTCTCATAAGTCGGATCCCGTCCGTCGAACAGAGTGAAAACGCCGGCTATCCTGTGATCATCCGCCATACATACGTAGCAGTTGCCCATTTCGATATCCTCGCGTATAAGCCAAGCCCACGGATAGCCGTTTATCCACTGATTGGGGTTCCCGTTATCTATCTGGAATTGACGCCCGTATGCGTAAACCTCCATGATCTCGTCAAAATCATCGCGTGCGGCGTGTCTTATGTACATCGTATAAAACCTCTCTTCAAGTCGTTTTAAAATTATAGCACATATATCATAAAATGCAAATATCCGTTGAATTAAACGGTTGAAAATAATATAATCGTATCGTATAAAGGGGTGAACTTAAAGGTGAATAACGAGAAAACTCAAAAATTGCTTGATTTTATAGAGAAAAGTCCAACGAGCTGCCATGCTGCGAGAAATATTGCGGACAAGCTGGTATCTGCGGGATATACCGAGCTCTATGAGCATGAGAAATGGAGCCTTATTACAGGCGGGAAATATTTCGTCATGCGAAATCAGTCGAGCGTGATAGCGTTTGCGATACCAGAGGACGGTATTAAAGGATTTATGATAGCCGCTGCACATTCAGATAGCCCTGCGTTTAAGATAAAAACAGTGGCTGAGTCGGGCGGGGAGAAATACGTACAGCTCAATACGGAGGCGTATGGCGGAATGATATACTCCACGTGGCTTGACTGCCCACTATCCGTTGCCGGCAGGGTCGCCGTCTCAAGTGGCGGAGACATTGAGATGAGACTTGTAAATATAGATCGAGATCTGCTGATTATACCGAACGTGGCGATACACATGAACAGGCAGATAAACACCGGGTTTGCGTACAATCCCGCCGTCGATCTCCAGCCGCTGTTCGCGTCGGGGAGCGGCAAGGGCGAGTTTAAGAGGATTATCGCCGAAGCCGCCGGAGCAGATGAGAATGAGGTGATCGGCGCGGAACTTACAGTGTACAACAGGCAGAAGGGCATGGTATGGGGGCATGACGGGGAGTTTATATCGTCGCCACGGCTTGACGATCTGCAATGTGCGTACGCGCTTATTGAGGGATTTATCGCCGCGGAAAATATAAAGAGCATACCGGTGTGCTGCATATTCGACAATGAGGAGGTCGGCAGCGGAACGCGGCAGGGCGCGGGATCGACCTTTCTTCCGGACGTTTTATATAGGATAAACGAGGCTATGGGAAGAAATGAAATTGAGTATAGGATGGCTATATCCAAAAGCTTCATGGTATCTGCAGATAACGCCCACGCCGTGCATCCAAACCATCCCGAGTACGCCGACAAATCCGGAGGACCTTATATGAACGGCGGCATCGTTATAAAATACAACGCAAACCAGAGATATACGACGGACGCGCTGTCAGAAGCCGTGTTCAAGAGCGTTTGCAAAGAGGCGGACGTGCCCGTTCAAACGTATGCGAATAGAGCGGATATCGCCGGCGGCTCGACGCTCGGTCATATAGCTGTTGAAAAAGTGCCTGTAAGCTGCGTAGATATAGGGCTTTGTCAGCTTGCCATGCACTCGGCGTACGAGACTGCAGGCGCGAGGGATACTGAATATCTGATAAAAGCGATGAAAGTATATTTTGAAAAGGCGGTAACACCGTCCGGAGGTACGATGTATAAGCTGTAGGACAGAAAAACGCGCGCGTTCCATATAATAAATTGTATAATACCCGCTAGACGGATATTATACTCATATTTAAGTCCTTTTTCTCGCCGCATTCGCGGCAACCGAAAAAGATGAGTATTATACCATAACGGCGAAGACGTTATGGTATAATACTGTGTATTCCGGCTAAATATAGCGGTAAAGAGGTGATAAGATGTGAGAAAGCGGCTTGGCGAAGTCTTCAAATATATTGCGATAATTCTGCTTGCGTTTGTATCAGCGCTTGAATATATGATATTCATAGACAAGAACCAGTTTGCACCGTCGGGGCTTATGGGCGTCGCCACCATGATACAGCATGTGACGGGCTTCAGCGTCGGATATATGACGGCGATAATGAACATACCTTTATGTGTGTTCGCATATTTTGCCGTGAACAAACGCTTTGCAGTAAGGACGGCGGTATTTACGTTTGCCACCTCGCTCGCTCTGCTTGCATTGCAAAGCGGATATATAGATATCTCGCCTTTTGTGTATTACACTGAGGACGGGATGAGCCGCATACTTGCGCCTATCGCAGCCGGCGTCATATGCGGTTTGTACTACGGCGTGATAATAAAGCTCGACGGCTCTACGGGCGGAACGGATATCATTGCCGCGATAATACAGAAGCTCAGACCGGACTTCAATCTGATGTGGATAATTTTTGCGATAAACACCGCTGTCGCCGTGACCTCATATTTCGTGTATGGTTATCAAATGGAGCCGGTGATTTTATGCGTTTTATACAGCTTCTTGGCGAGCAATGTGAGCGATAAGATGCTAAAAGGCGGCAAGAGCGCGCTTAAATTTGAGGTTATCACAGACGAGCCTGAGAAGCTGGCAAGAGAAATAATGGGCAGCCTTGAGCGCGGTGTGACGATAGTGCGCGCTAAGGGAATGTATACGGAAAAGGAGCATTCGCTTTTGATATGCATCGTGAACAGGCACCAGCTCGCCGCATTCAACGCGATATTGAAGCGCCACGGCGACTCGTTTGCGTATATCTCATCGGTAAGCGAGGTAGTCGGCGATTTTTACCGCTCAAATAGATAATGAAATACCCGCTCATCTGAGCGGGTATTTATGTTATCAAAAGATTTAGTTAGTTTTCAGCTAAAAGCCCGATACGCGTTGTTATGCCTCGATCACTTCACAAAGGCTAACATAAAACATGCGGTAAAGGCGTTATGCTTCGGCAAAAGCCGCGGCAGCCGCGATCGTCCGCATTGACAGCTACGTCAGAAAGATCAGTTGACTCTTATAATGCATCGTGCTGTAACGCCGTCGACAGTGACTGTAAGCTCAGCCTCACCTGCGGCGATAGCCGTGAGGGTGCCGGATTGTGTCACGGTAAAGACGTCGTCGTCGCTGCTGTCCCACAACGCCGTCGCTTCGATTCCTGCCGGAGTCGTCTGATAACCGAGCGGAAGCACTTCGCCGATGGTCATCGTGATATCGTCGCGCGGATCGCCGAGATATGTTATAGTAACGGCTTCAACGCCGCCCGAAGGCGTAACAGAGCTGGTAGACGATTCAGAGGAATCGGAACTGTCGGAAGAATCCGGCGTATCAGACGTATCGGTTGTATCGGACGCGTCGGAGGATTCGGACGCGTCGGAGCCGTCTGCGGAATCTGAAGAATCCGAGGTCTCACCGTCGACGCTGCTTGTAGATACGCTGCTTGAATCGTCAGGAGAGGAGTTTTCAGCGTCTCTTCCCGAGCCTATCGCCAGTACGATGACGGCCGCTACGAGGATGACGAGAAGCAGAAGGCTTATCGCCAGCTTCCACGTGGCGTTATCATTCGGCGAGACGCGCTTGCCTTTTTTCGACCTTCGGGCGCCGCAATACGGGCATTTGCCGCGAAGTCCGGAATAATGTCTGTCACATCTGCTGCATTTAACATCAGGAATCAAAGCCATATCTACCCCTCCATATATATAGTCGACCGGCATGAAGCCGGATAAAATCTAAAATCGTATATATAAATTTTACAACAATTCACATATTTCGTCAATGAGATAATTGCTTCTAAAATTTAAATTTTTGATTTATAATTTGACTATTTTTAGAGGTTAAAATATAATGATCTTATGCTTCGGACAGGAGTGATATTTATGAAGCTTGCATCTGCATCACAGATGAAATATATGGATGAATACACTATAAATACGCTCGGCGTCCCATCGCTTGAGCTTATGGAGCGGGCAGCCGCTCATATCGCAATGTTTGCATCGACATATCTTGTCGCCGGCGGGAGCTGCGCCGTTTTCTGCGGCAGCGGGAACAACGGGGGCGACGGCTTCGGCGCGGCGGCGATACTTAAAGAGCGCGGAGCGGATATCCGCGTTTTTATGACGGGAAACCGCGCGAAAATGACGCATGACACGCGCGCTATGGCTGAAAAATACGCCGCTTGCGGCGGCGTGACAGAGGATTTCGATCCTATGTCGGAGGAGCAACGCACGTTTGTTATGTCCTGCACTGTTATTGTCGACGCGATGTTCGGCACGGGGCTGAATTCTGATATGCGCGGCGCGGCGAAGGACGCTGTTGCACTGATAAACGATTCTCCAGCCGCTGTTATCGCGGCTGATATGCCGAGTGGAGTCGAGACCGATACCGGCAGGGTGCTGGGCTGCGCCGTCAAAGCCAATGTAACAGTTACGTTTTCTATGGCAAAGCCAGGGCAAATGACGGTTCCGGGGTGCCTTTACTGCGGCAGGACGCATATAATGGATATCGGGATCCCGCAGGAGCTTGCCGGAAAACTCGATATAAAGACAAACGCATTTTTAAAGGACGATATAAAGCTTCCAAAACGCCCGCGCGACGCGCATAAAGGCGATTTCGGAAAGCTCCTCATAATTGCGGGAAGCCGTGGGTATACCGGCGCGCCGGTACTTTCTTCGGACGCCGCCGTGAGATCGGGAGCAGGTCTCGTTTTCCTCGGCGTACCGGACTCAATTTATGGTATAACGGCGGCAAGATGCCGCGAGGCGATGCCGTTTCCGCTGCCGTGCGACGAAGACGGTAGGATTTCCTCTCCCGCCGCCGGTGAAATATTGATGCGGCTCGAAAAATGCGATGCGTGCCTGATAGGACCGGGGCTCGGTCAGTCGCCGGAGATCACGGCGCTCGTAAGCGAGATAGTCCGTTCAGCCAATATCCCGCTTGTTTTGGACGCCGACGGTTTGAACGCCGTTTCAAAAAATATAGATGTGCTCAGGGAGGCTAAAAGCCACATTATACTCACCCCGCACGACGGGGAATTCAAGCGTCTCGGCGGAGATCTTTCGTCAGGCGACAGGATAGGTGTCGCGAGAAGCTTTGCGGCAGAGCACGGCTGTGTCCTCGTCTTAAAGGGACACCGTACGATAACCGCATTGCCGGAAGGGGAGGTATTTATAAATACGACCGGAAATCCCGGTATGGCAAAGGGCGGCAGCGGCGATGTGCTCGCGGGGATAATAGCGTCGCTCATCGGTCAGGGACTGCCGCTAAAGCAGGCTGTGCCGCTTGCCGTGTGCATACACGGAGCGGCGGGAGATAGCTGCGCCGATAAACTCGGAGAATACTGCATGACGCCATCCGATATGATAGACGCATTGCACGACGTTATGCGCTGAGCTTGCCCACGGCGATATACTCAAGATGCCGATCGGAAGTCTCTTGCTGCCGGTGTCAGGACGGAGAAAGTGTGCCCACCACGGTATATGAAAAACGCGCCCGCCGCAATATACGAAAACGCATTTTATCCGCCTGCGCGTGAAGTATATTCCGTCCACCTCGTGCCGGATGTATCCGCACAACGCCTACATGAGCTTGACTGCATTCTCCGCGCGTCCTGCGTGCCTGCGTACTGGACATATGTTTCCCCTGCGAGATGAAGCGCGTATTGCGGCTGATCGGAAAGACGCAGTATCGCGGTAAATGCTTTCGTTGCGCGGCTGTTCTTGCTGCATGCATAAAGATGTCCTTCGGCGCATATATTGTCGTGAAGATGATTTTGCGTTGAGGTGGTCGTCATATGAAGCGTTTTTACACGGCAGTTATCATCATAATATGTCTTATGGCAGCGTTTTCCTCGTGTTCAGCCCCGCGTTCGGCGGAATCGAACATGCGGGAGATACGCGAGTTTTTGAGCGGCTGTGAAAGCATAGATATAAAAGCCGCTGTTACGGCAGATTACGGCGATAAAGTGTTTGAGTATACGCTCAAATATTCAGGCTCCGAGAGCTCGGGAACGATAGAGATCGTAAGTCCCGAGATCATTGCCGGAATACGCGCCCAGGTGTCGTTTGACGACGGGATAAAGCTTGAATACGACGGCACCGTTTTAGATACCGGAAAGCTGTATGAGGACGGGCTTTCGCCCGTGGATGCGATACCCGTTATGCTCAAACAGTGGCAAGAGGGATACATATCGGGGTATTCGCTTGAAAAGCACGACGGTATAAACTGCACTGTCGCCGACATGACTGTATCCGACGGCGTGTCGCTTCGCACGTGGTTTGACAGCGAGACCTTCCTTCCGGTGTACAGCGAGATCGCGCACAACGGATATGTCGTCATAAAGTGCGATTTTGAAAATGTTTCAGTATCATAAAACGATAAAAGCCGGCGCAAGACATGCCTGGCATATAGCATACAAAGCGCGCCGCGGAAGGCGGCAGCGGAATGGAGAATACCGTGAATACCAATGACAGAACGTGGGCTGAAATAAGCCTTGAGAATATAAAATTCAACTACGATTCAATAAAAAGCCGCCTTTCACCGGGCGTAGAGCTGCTGGGCGTGGTAAAGGCGGACGGATACGGGCACGGGGCCGTGCCTGTTGCCCGCGCGATCGAATCTATAGGCTGCAAATATCTCGCCGTCGCGACCGATTGCGAGGCGCTTGAACTTCGAAATGCCGGCATATCGTCCGAGATACTGATACTCGGATACTCTGTGCCGGACGCTGCGGCAAAGCTGATCGAAAATGATATCATCCAATCGGTTTCCGATTACGATACAGCGAAAAAAATGTCCGACATCGCCGCCGGTATGGGGGAAAAGCTCAGGGTCCATATAAAGATTGATACAGGTATGGGGCGGCTCGGCTTTACATACCGTGATGGATGCTCCGATATCGATACCCTGATCAAGATAGTAAAGCTGCCGGGACTTGAAGCGGAGGGGATATTCACCCATTTCGCCGTTTCGGAGGACACCGGATCCGATTATACCGACAGGCAATTTGCCTCGTTTATGGATAGCATAGATGAGATCGAGCGCAGGGGCGGCGTAAAATTCAAAATGCGCCACTGCTCAAACAGCGGAGCGGTGTGCAGCCATAAAAATATGCAGCTCGATATGGTGCGCCCCGGTATTTTACTGTACGGGCTGTACCCCGGGGATGACAGGGAGATACCGCTCCGTCCGGCGATGCAGCTTAAATCGAGAGTGGTGCATATCAGCACGATAAAGCCGGGATGGAGCGTCAGTTACGGCAGAAAATATATAGCTGATACAAGCCGGCGTATAGCCGTCGTACCCGTCGGATATGCCGACGGGCTTCACCGCATCTTATCCGGAAAGATAGAAATGCTCGTAAACGGCAGGCGTGTCCCGCAGATAGGGAACATCTGCATGGATATGTGCATGATCGATATAACGGAAGCGGGAGATGTCTCGATAGGGGACGTTGTCACCGTTTTCGGAACAGACGGGCAAGAAAGCGTGTCCGCAGAAGAGCTCGCAGAAAAAGCCGGTACTATACATTACGAGCTTCTGTGCGCCGTGTCGAAGCGCATACCTAGAATATATACTTAACATGACCGACCGCCTCTGCATATTATAAATCAGGGGCGGTTTTTCCCGCTCGCCGTGCAACGGATATGGCAGATATTTTTATTATTCTGTATATTTTGTTTTGCTTTGTGAAAGAATTATAGTAGTCCGGTTACATAAACGATTTGGTGTAACTGCGGCAACTATACTTCGTCGGAGAGTGAAGCTGTATGTTAAACGGAGTCAAAAGAGGAGATATTTATTATGCAGATCTAAGTCCGGTCGTGGGCAGCGAGCAGGGCGGTATGCGTCCCGTGCTTATCGTGCAAAACGATACGGGAAACAAGCATAGTCCGACCGTGATCGCCGCCGCTATCACATCCCAGA
>CALWWO010000145.1 GCA_944385265.1 uncultured Oscillospiraceae bacterium | reverse complement strand
ATAAGAATCATGGCTGCATCGACAACGCCATCCACACCTATGCGGGGGTACAGCTTCGCTTGGCTTGCGCGGAAATAATGAAAAGACAAAGGCATGAAGAAAAAACAGGAGGTGCAAAAATAACGCCTGCCTTTAATTTACCTTGCAAATATGTGCTTCACACAGTCGGTCCTATTGTTACGAGTAAATTAACTGAAAAAGATAAAAAGCTGCTCGCGTCATGCTACCGCTCCTGCATGGAGCTCGCCGGACAAAACGGTATAGGCAGCATCGCCTTCTGCTGCATCTCCACGGGCGAGTTCCATTTCCCGCCTGATAGGGCGGCGAAAATTGCCGTAGAAACAGTATGGAAATATAAAGAACGGACACACAGCAAGATCGAGGTGATTTTCAATGTTTTTAAGGAAAGCGACTACAACATCTACCGAAAATTACTTAGAGCAGATCATTAAACTGAAACACGCACTTGACAATGCGGACGCCGTTGTGATCGGCGCAGGCGCGGGTCTTTCCACATCGGCAGGATTTGAATATGGTGGAGTACGTTTCAAGCAATATTTTTCTGATTTTGAAGAAAAATACGGCTTTCACGATATGTATTCCGGCGGCTTTTACCCGTTCAAAACGCAGGAAGAATACTGGGCGTACTGGAGCCGGTTTATTTATGTCAACCGCTATCAGGATCCGCCGAAATCTACTTATAGTGATTTGCTCAAACTGGTGAAGAATAAAGATTACTTTGTGATAAGCACTAACGTCGATCATTGTTTTCAGAAAGCGGGATTTGACAAAAAGCGTTTATTTTATACTCAGGGCGATTACGGACTGTTTCAATGCAGCCAACCGTGCTGTAACGAAACATTTGAAAACGAAGCTATTGTCCGCAAGATGGTAAAACAGCAAAAACATATGAAGATTCCGTCCGAACTTATACCAAAATGCCCTAATTGCGGAAAGCCCTTGACGATGAATTTGCGCGCAGACGATAAATTTACAGAGGATGAGGGATGGCATATCGCGGCAAAACGGTATGAGGATTTCCTGCGGACAAGAAAAGATATGCGTGTACTGTTTTTAGAGCTCGGAGTGGGCTACAACACCCCTGTGATTATCAAGTATCCTTTTTGGCGAATGACAGTAAAAAATCCAGAGGCGGTATACGCCTGCGTAAATTATGGCGAAGCAGTTTGCCCAAAAGGGATAGAAAAGCAGTCAATTTGCATCAATGAGGATATTTCAACAGTATTGGCGGCTTTAATATAAGCGTAAATATAGTGATAACGGCGGCAAGCACAAATTCTTGCCGCCGATTTTGCATTAAAGCTCTAGAAAAGATCTTTAGGCATATGCTATTATAAAATCGTTACATAAAACGCTTATTTTACAAGAAGGAGACTAAAGATGGGCACTACGGAGAGAAAAATACGCCTACATGCTATAATAGCATGGATTTTAAAAATCTTTATCGCATTATTTGCAGCTGCCGTTCTATTCGTGTGCATTGTGCGTGGAGTAACATATTATTCAAATCACATAAATACGGCAAACGGAGTAGATGAAAGCATTTATGTAGAGCTCAACGGTCAAGAACAATATTTACTGATTCGCGGAGAAGATATAAATAATAAGGTAATCATTTGGCTGCATGGAGGTCCCTCAAGTCCGGATGCGTTTATCAACTATTCATTTCAAAAATATCTTGTTGATGAATATACATTTGTTAATTGGGACCAAAGAGGATGCGGAAGAACTTATTTCCGTAACATTGAAAATGATCCTGAAAATGAAACCGCATCTTTTGAACAGGCGCAAAATGATTTGGACAGACTGGTGGACTATGTATGCGATCGATTCAATACTGAAAAAGTAATCATCGTAGGGCATTCTTACGGTACTTTGTTAGGCAGTAAGTACGCATTGTCACACCCGGAAAAGGTTGCGGCATATATCGGGGTGGGACAGTTTGTTAATATAGAAAGCGATATTTATAGTTACAAAAATGCGCTTGAAATTGCAAAAACAAATGGAGATAATACCGATGCGTTGGAAAAGGCATACGACGCCTTCGTCAAGGATAAAACATTGACTGATATGATGAATCTAAGAGGGCTCGTCAGCCAATACCATCCGGCTGAAAAACAGGCAGACACACTGTGGTTAAGTATTGCTTCCCCATATATGGGTGTTGACGATTTGCGTTGGTTTTTAAAACAGACGGGAGATTTTGAAGAATACGTCTCATTAAATCAACGCCTGTTTGATTATCTTATGATATCCGACGTGCGTGATTACGGGCAAAAATATCAAGTGCCGGTCGGATTTATTTCAGGCGCTGATGATTGGACCACCCCAGTCAAATATTCAGAAGATTATTTTGCTTATATCGATGCACCTAATAAAGATTTCGTCTTAATGGAGGGCTGCGGACATTCTCCGCAATACGACGACTCGGAAGAGTTCAGCAGAAAATTAAAAAACATGTTGGATAATTTTAGTAAATGACTTGCTTATAGTTTGTAATCAAGGTGGAGCGCATCGCTGGACAGACAGCTATAAATATGCTATAATATTATTTATGGAGGTATTGTAGCCTCTATAAATAATACAGAATAGTTAGCGTTTGCTAACCGATTCTTCTTGTTGTCAAATTACGGAGAAAGAGAAAGAAGATGAACTGTAAAGTAGATATAATTTCACACGATGAAGAATTACATACATATTATGACGAGATAGGTGACGCTGATACACGGTTATATAAGGTGTTCCCTGGTATTGAGCTTGCGTATCATGTCGTACACACTGATTGGCGTAAACTGGAAGCTTCTGAAAATAACACGATTATAGAAATACGGCACTGCCAAAAAGGTAGGATAGAACAACACTTTAACGGTGAGTTTTTCTATCTAAAACCGGGTGATTTTTCAATGATCATACGGAAAAACGAAGAGCTTGAGCTCAAATTTCCATTGCGACATTACCACGGTATTACAATCTTCATAAATACTGACATGGCACCGGAGTGCTTTTCATGTTTTTTAGAAGATGTTAACGTACAGCCTCTTAATGTAGCGCAAAAGCTCTGTAATGAAAAGAAAAGCTTTGTCGCCAGAAACAAACCGTATATAGAACATATTTTTAACGAATTGTATTCAGTACCGGAGCAATATAAAAAAGGTTTTTTTAAGGTCAAGGTATTAGAGCTTCTGCTGGTGCTCAGCGGCATCAAACCGAGCGAAAACAAATTGTCTTCAGTGTCATTATCTCAGACACAGGTACAGCTTGCAAGGCAGGTTTCAGAATATCTTAGAAACAGCGCCGAGCAGAATTTTACAGTCGGCGAGCTTTCCAAAAAATTTAGCATATCAAAGAGCCATTTGCAAAATGCATTTCGCGGCGTATACGGGCTTTCAGTATTTGAATATATACGCGCGCAAAAAATGCAGCAAGCAGCTTCAAAACTTATTAATACGGACAAATCTATATTAGAAATTGCAAATGAGTATAGCTATGATAATGGCAGCAAGTTTACTGCGGCATTTCGAAAAGTAATGGGCGAAACCCCTACAGAATACCGCAAAACACACTGTGTACGCTGACTTCCGCTCCGATAGAACAAAATGTTCCATCGGGGCTTTTTTCTGTTCTTTTGGAGCAGAACAGAAAATTCTGCGATGTTAATATGGTGAAGCCTTTTAAAAAGCATCGTTTGCTGCGGTTTGGTTAGCTTAAGCTAACCAAACCGCAGCAGCAGAAAGGAGCGAGAAGCAAATTACATGTTAAAACGGTTATACGAGAAAAATTGGTTTGCTACCGTAATTCTTGGTGTACTTCTGATCGTGACCTCGTGCGTATCTCTATTTGTCGGGGTAATCGACATCGATATAAGCGCGCTTTTCACAAGCGAAGATACAATGAAGTTAAAAGTATTCCTGCTCTCTAGAATTCCGAGACTATTGGCGATCCTCTGTACAGGTGTCGGCATGAGCGTAGCCGGGCTTATCATGCAACAGCTATGCATGAACAAATTCGTCTCTCCGACAACAGGTGCGACGATTTCGGCCGCCCAGTTTGGGATACTCCTGTCGCTGCTTTTCATGCCAAATGTAGGTATGTGGGGGAGGACAATATTTTCCTTTACGACTGCTATCGCCGGAACATGGATATTTGTCTGGTTTATACAGCAAATAAAATTTAAGGACACTGTGCTTGTCCCTCTCGTAGGTATAATGTTTGGCAATGTGATCGGCGGTGTTACAAATTTTCTTGCCTATAAGTTTGAAGTGACGCAGCAGCTTTCTTCATATTTAGTTGGGTCTTTTTCGCTGGTTATCAGGGGCAATTATGAACTGGTGTATCTAGCAGTCCCGCTTGTGCTTGTGGCGTTTGTATACGCAAACCATTTCAATATCGTCGGAATGGGCAACGATTTTGCCAGCAATCTGGGTGTTAATTATAAGCTTGTGATGTTTTTAGGGTTGACCATTGCAGCGATGATAACTGCGAGCGTTGTGACAGTTGTCGGCGCCATTTCATACATAGGTCTGCTTATTCCCAACATTGTATCGATGTTCCGCGGAGATAAGATACGCGGAACGCTGGTCGATACAGCGCTGTTTGGAGCGCTGTTCGTTCTGATTGCAGATATGATTGCACGTTCTGTAATTATGCCTTATGAACTGCCTATTGAGCTTATTATCGGAATCGTCGGCAGCATCCTCTTTATAGGGCTTCTGATATACAAGCTGAAGCACGGTAGAAAATCCATCAGACTTGGCAAAGCGAAGGAGGTAAGCAGCTGTGGATAAAACAAAAGCGTATCGCGGAAATGTAAAGAAGCTTATCATCCTATCGGTATTAGTACTTTTAGCTGCCGCGGCATATCTGCTGATCGACTCTAAAATGTATAATCCGCGCCTTTTCCGGTATGTGCTGAGGCTTAGGATTCCGACTTTGATCGTCATGCTTATAGCCGCGTTTGCCATCGGCGGCGCGTCGATCGTGTTCCAGTCCATAATCAATAATCGTATAGTGACGCCTTGCCTTTTAGGCATGAATTCCATGTATTCGCTGGTACATACGGCGGTTGTATTCTGCGTAGGATCGGGCAGTATGCTGGTAGTCAATACAAATATGTCTTTTGGCGTCGATCTGATCATTATGGGCGTAACAGCGACGTTTGTATATTGGTATCTGTTTAAAAAGACAAATCACAATGTGCTTTACGTACTGCTTATCGGCACTGTACTATCATCTTTCTTCAGCAGCATTCAATCAACTCTCATTCGTGTGATGGACCCCAATGAATATGATTCGCTCTTAACTTCGCTTGTGGCGGATTTTAACAACGTAAACTCCGAGATTATCGTTTTCGCACTTGTGTTGCTTGCTGCCCTGGTATTTTTCTTGCGTAAAGATTTAGCGCTGCTGGACGTTATCACTTTGGGTAAGGACCAGGCTATCAACCTTGGAGTCGATTACGACCGTACTGTGCGCCGCCTGCTATTAGGCGTCGTGCTGTGTATCGCAGTGGCAACAGCTATGGTAGGACCTGTCTCGTTTTTGGGGCTTATCATTGCAAATCTTGCAAGGCAGCTTCTGAAAACATACAGGCATACTCTGCTTATTGTCGGTTCTACTTTAATGGGGATGATTACTATCATTTGCGGTCAGCTTATTATGGAGCATGTCTTTGCCTTTGCAGTACCAATCAGTACATTTATTACGATCGGCGGCGGGATATATTTCCTATATCTGCTGCTTTTCAGGAAAGGAGAGGCATAATGAATGTTCTTGATCTGATAAAAAAATACGACGGAAAAACAGTCGTCGATTCGGTGAGCTTTGAGATACCGAAAGGAAAGGTTTTGTCGCTCATCGGTCCGAACGGCGCCGGAAAATCAACTGTTATGGGGATGATATCACGCCTTATAGCCAAAGATTCCGGGGTTATCCGGTTTGAGGATAAGGATATCTCAAAATGGAAGAGCCGCGAACTCGCTAAAAAGCTTGCGATTCTCACTCAGCACAACAACGTCCAAATGAAGCTGACAGTGCGCGAACTTGTTGCATTTGGGAGATTTCCATATTCCGGTAGCCATCTCACTAAAGAAGATGAAGAGATGATAGATAAAGCGATATCCTATATGGAGCTTGAAGAGTTTGAGGACAGATTTATTGATGAGCTTTCAGGGGGACAGAGACAGAGGGCGTATATCGCCATGGTCATAGCACAGGATACCGAGTACGTTCTTTTGGACGAGCCGACAAATAATCTGGATATCTATCACGCTTCTAATATGATGAGGACAGTACGGCGGCTTTGCGACGAACTTGGAAAAACTATAATTCTTGTCCTCCATGAAATAAACTACGCCGCCTTTTACTCCGACTACATATGCGCGTTTGTAGACGGGAAAATTTCAAAAATCGGAACGGTTGACGATGTGATGAGCAAAGAAAACCTTTCTGAAATATATAAAGTTGATTTTGAAATCATCAAAATCAAAGGCAAACCTTTATCAATCTATTATTAAAAGGAGATTCAAAAATGAAGAAATTTTTATACCTCGTATTTGCCTGTGCAATGTTATTTTCGCTCGCTTCATGCGGGAGCAGCGACAGCAGTACAGCAAGCGATTCCTCATCCGACACTTCAACGCTATCTGAAGATACTGCGTCTGGCAGCTCAGAAACGATTGAAACCCCGGAAAGCGTTACGATACAGTCATACAATGCCGAGCAGGAGCTTGTCGATCTTGAGGTACCATATGACCCTCAGAGAATAGCTATTCTCGATATGGCGTCTCTTGATATAATCGATGCTCTTGGTCTTGGCGATAGAGTTGTAGGAAGCGCCTCAACTACTATCGAATATCTGCTCGACTATGTTCCGAGTGACTCAAATGATATTGCAAACCTCGGCACGATCAAAAACGCCGACCTTGTTGAAGTCGCAGCGTGCGAGCCCGATATTATTTTCATTGGCGGTCGTTTGAGCTCAGTATATAACGACCTGTCTGAGATCGCGCCTGTTGTATATCTCGCAACAGACACAGAGATCGGCGTCGTTGAGAGTACAGGAAATAACGCAAAGACTATAGCTTCTATTTTCGGCAAAGAGGATGAAGTAGACGCCATGATGAAGGATTTTGATGCAAGGATAGAGGCTATAAAAGCCGAATACGAGGGCAAAAATGCAGTCGTCGGTCTGTACTCCGGCTCAAACTTCAATGTGCTTGGCAACGACGGGCGCTGCTCCATCATAGGCATAGAACTTGGCTTTAATAATATGGGTGTTGAAGCGGGCGACGTCACAAGCACGCATGGAAACGAAGCCTCTTGGGAGACTATCGTAGACCTTAATCCGGAATATATATTCGTATTAGACAGGAACACGGCTATCAGTAGCACTGACGGAAATCCTGCCGTGCAGGAGGCAATTGAAAACGACCTTATAAAAGAGCTTGACGTCTATAAGAACGGCAATATCATATATCTTGCACACCCCAATGTCTGGTACACCGCTGAAGGTGGGATTCAGGCGCTCGATGTGATGATTCAAGATATAGAGAGCGAACTGATGAACTAAAAAGCATAGCGTTAAAATATAAAATAAAAAACGGACACGGGATATTCCTATGTCCGTTTTTTATTGCTCTAAATTCAGATAGCGCTTTCCGGATGCGCTTATATGACCGGCTCGATCACTGCGCGAAAATATCTGTCCAGTTCTTCCGGTGATTGCCTCATTCGTCCCTTTATCCACCACAGCGTCATTTCTACAAAGCTGCCCGAAATATGGTTGATTAAAAAATCCTGCGGTATATCCGTGTTGACTTTCCGATCGCGATTTACAAACTGGGACTGTATAAGCTCATTCAAGCTGTCCTTAAAGTACCGTAAAAAAATTTCGCTGCTTTCGCCTGACAAGAGTCCTAAAATGTTATAATCATTTTCCTGCAAATGCTGTAGCAGATGACAGAATACTGATTTCGGCGCGCTGCGGTCAAAATACAAGCCATGCGTATGCCTATAATCCATTGCCGTGCTGATAATATGCCCGAAAAGCTCTTCACACAGCGCTTTTAATAAAGCGTCTTTTGTCTCAAAATGGGCATAAAAAGTTGTGCGCCCTATATTTGCAGCGTCGATTATCTCCTGTACTGTGATCTTGTTATAGCTTTTTTCAGCCGAAAGATTGCTGAAAGCGGTGAAAATCGCCGCTCTTGTTTTTTGCTGCCGTCTGTCCATGAAAAATTCCTTCCGCACAAATTTATAAAAGCGTTCTGTATGAAACATATGAAATAAATTATCCGTTGAAATTCAATATGTTGGCGACTACAATAAAAAAGAACAGTGTGTTCGCTAATAAATTTATTGTACGGCAAGTGTAAACGTTTGTCAAGAAAAAGCGTTTATAACACCGTGTCGATTGGAGGTATCATATGTTAAAGAAATTTACAGATTTTCTCGCCGGTCTTCCGATGACTATCGTCGCCGGCGTTTTTCTGTTGCTGGATCTTATTCCACATTTGTCTATGGAATTTGGGGGAGAGGCATTAAATATTGATTTTCTTCCTTTTGACCCTGCGTGGGTGACCGTTATCATAAGCGGTATCCCGTTACTTTATCTGGCAGTATGGAGGATAATATATAATCCCGGCATCAGTAAGATATCCTCCGCGCTTTTGATCTCAATAGCTATGTTTGCAGCTATTGCGATCGGCGATCTGTTTGCAGCGGGCGAGGTGGCGTTTATTATGGCGATAGGTGCAATTTTGGAGGACGCCACTACAAATCGAGCGAAGAAGGGGCTAAAAAAGCTCATCAGTCTTGCGCCGACTAGAGGACGTCGGATAAACGATGGCAAAGAAGAAATGATACCCGCAGAAAAGATACGGCGGGGCGACATACTGCGTATCTTGCCGGGAGAAACAATACCGGTTGACGGAAAGATCATAGACGGCGAGACCTCTGTAGATCAATCTATAATGACGGGCGAATCGCTACCTGTTGATAAGGGCGTAGGTGAAGACGTTTTCTGCGGCACGATAAACCGGTTTGGTTCCATAGATATCTCGGCGACAAAAGTAGGGGAGGACAGCTCTTTACAAAAGCTGATACGCATGGTGCAAGAGGCTGAAAATAAGCAGGCTCCTATGCAGCGCATCGCTGATAAATGGGCAAGTTATCTCGTACCTGTCGCCCTTCTCATTGCTATAATAGCATACATAGCGACTGGCAATATCGTTACGGCAGTCACGATACTCGTCGTATTTTGCCCGTGCGCGCTTGTACTTGCAACGCCGACGGCAATAATGGCGGCGATAGGGCAGGCGACAAAGCATGGCGTGATAATAAAATCCGGCGAGGCCCTGGAAAAAATGGGGAAGGTGGACACCATTGCCTTTGACAAGACCGGCACGTTGACATATGGGCGGCTTGACGTCAGCGATATCATATCGTTTGACGAAAGCGTCAGTGGGGCAGCGCTGCTGTCTCTTGCCGCCTCTGCCGAGGCAAAAAGTGAGCACCCATTGGGAAAAGCTATCGTAAATTGTGCAAAATCAAGAGATGTTTCGATCAAAGAATCCTCCGCCTTTAAAATGACAACCGGCAAGGGAATTTATGCGGAGGTGCAGGGACAAAGGCTTCTTTGCGGGAACGAAAAATTTCTTGAAGAAAACGGCGTTTTGATAGATGATGGCGTTCATTCCGTACTGGAGCAGTTGCGCGAACAGGGAAAAGCTTCCATTCTTGTGGCGGACGGTGAAAAATGTATCGGCATTATTGCGCTTTCTGATGTGCTCCGTCCAACAGCAAAGGATATGGTGTCACGCCTTACGGCAATGCACACACGCACAATCCTGCTTACTGGCGACAATAAAAAGACGGCGGATTATTTTGCCGGGCAGATAGGTATAACCGAAGTGAGGGCAGAGCTGCTCCCGGAGGAAAAGGTACAGAGTATAGAGGAATTGCAGAAAGAAAATCACAGTGTCTGCATGATAGGCGACGGAGTAAACGATGCGCCGGCCTTGAAGACTGCCGACGTCAGCGTAGCGATGGGCAGCATGGGAAGCGACATTGCGATAGACGCGGCAGACGTCGCGCTTATGAGCGATGATATTTCGAAGATACCGTATTTAAAACGTTTATCGAACGCGACGGTAAAAACTATCAAGCTCAGCATCACACTATCCATGTGCATTAATTTTACTGCCATTATCCTATCGCTTATGCAGCTTTTAAATCCAACAACCGGCGCGCTTGTACATAATGCGGGCTCGTGCTTTGTAGTACTTATCGCAGCGCTGCTGTACGATAGAAAGTTCGAATAATTTTGTTTTATTAAGCAGGCAAAAAGACCTTTAGAGTATTTTATACTCTAAAAGGTCTTTTTTTAGTAGACATATATTCGCGCCTTTCAGTGCCCAAACTGCACGCAAATCTCTAAGAAGATGTTTTGTTATTATCCTCTGTTTCATCCACAAGGTCTAGCGCGACTCTGCGCCTGTAAACATCCTTTTGAAGCAGTTTGTAGATCGTGGCTGTTGTCGGAACAGCAAGGAGCATACCTAAAACGCCGCCGAGCCCGCCGCCAACAGTAATGGATGCGAGCACCCATATACCGGGAAGTCCGATTGAGGAGCCGACGACACGCGGATAAATCAAATTTCCCTCAAGCTGTTGCAGAACGACAATAAAAATAAGGAAAAAAACAGATTGCAACGGATTTACTGTGAGTATCATAAAAGCGCCGATAAAAGCGCCGAGATAAGCTCCGACTATAGGTAAAAGAGCCGTCGCCCCTATAAGCGTGCCGATCATTGTGGCGTATGGAAAGCGGAATATCCACATTCCGATAGTGCATAGAACACCTAGAATAACAGCTTCTGTAAGCTGTCCAACAAAAAATTTGGTAAAAACACTGTGAGCAGTATTTAAAATATACATTAGGCGCTCTCGTGCGTTTTCCTTCAGATACGCTTCAGCAAGCGCGTTTAATTGGCGCGCAAGCCGCTCTTTTTCTGCAAGGATGTATATTGCAAAAATAAATGCGATAATAATACTGACGACAACGCCGCCGACGCTTGTTATTATAGAGATCGCTGAAGTAAAGACGTTTCCAATACCGGAGGAAATATACGATACAACCTTTTGAATAAGCTCCGACCAGTTTACATCAAGCGAGTTTATCCATTCCTCGATTTCCGGGAACACTATGTTTTTGGACAATATCCACTCGGTGAATTCAGTTAAGATCGGCTGGATACCAGCTATAACGACTTCAAAAGCGTCAATAAGCTGCGGTATGATAATATTTATAATTAACGTGATGACAGCCGCGACTATGAGCAGAGAGCCCAGTATACTCAATGGGCGGCGGACTTTATAAAGTCGTAATTTTCCATCCTGGCGAAAAAGCGAAATCTTTTCTATTTTTATGACAAGGATATCCAGTACATATGCTATTCCGCAGCCTAAAATCAGCGGGAGAGCTATAGACAACAAAAGCCGCATAGCTGACCATATATGATCACTGTATTTTAGCAGCAGCGCAAATAGCAAAGCGATTGCAAAATAAAGCCATATTTTGGTTTTTTGCATATATAAAGCCACCTTTTTAGATGATGAATAGATTGTTTTATTTTAAATTATTTTACCATAAAAAGCAAAATATGTCCACCGCGTTATGCATATTAACCGGCAGTTAATTTTACGCATATTATGATTAACGTCTGTTTAATTGTGTATCAAAGATTAGTTTGTTATACTGGAATAAACAATAAATCAAACGAGAGGAGGCGCTTATTATGAAGATGGGGGAGACCATTCGAAAATACAGAAAAGAACAGAATATGACGCAGGAGGAAATGGCAAACAGGCTTGGCGTAACGCCTCCGGCGGTGAATAAATGGGAAAACGGAAATTCTTATCCCGACATCACGCTGCTCGCGCCGATAGCGAGACTTTTGGGCATATCTTTAGATACTCTGCTCTCGTTTCAAAGTGAACTTACCAAAAACGAGATAAGAGATATCGTTTTAGAGGTAGACGCAAAAGTTAAAGAGTGTACGTATGAAGAGTTATTTCAGGAAATCAAAAGATATTTGGAAAAATATCCGAATTGTGATGAGCTTACATGGCAGCTTGCGTTGATCCTTGACGCGCATCGCATGTTTAAAGAAGTGCAAAATCCCGATGAATACGACAGCTTCATAATCGAGTGCTATTTAAGGGCGCTCGAAAGCAAAAACGACGATATCAGGTATAGCGCCGCAGACTCTCTGTACAATTTTTACATGAAGAAAGAGAAGTACGGCGAAGCGGAGGAATATCTTAAATATTTTTCAAAAGAAAATCCAGAACGAAAGAGAAAGCACGCTGTGATTTTGAGCAAGACAGGGCGCGTAGAAGATGCGTATACAAAATATGAAGAACTGCTGATGACCTATTATCAAATGGTCAGTGGGGTGTTCAACGATCTTTATATGCTGGCAGTGCAGGAGCGGGATATGGAAAAAGCGAGCTTTTATACTAAAAAGCAGACTGAGCTTGCAAAGCTTTTTGAAATGGGTGAATACTACGAAGCCGTAAGCGGGCTTGACCTCGCTGTTTTGGAACAAAATGTAGAAAAAACCGTCGATATAGCGGAAAAAATGCTCTCAGGCACATATAAAATCCTTGATTTTAAAAATTCTCCGCTTTATGAACACATCGCATTTAAGAAGATAGGCGAGGGATTCGCAGATGAATTGAGGAAAGACTTGATCAAATGCTTTAAAGACGATAAAAGCTACGGCTTTATGAATGGAAATGGGCGCTGGCAGAAGCTTATTGAACGATATGAAGTCAAAGACGGTTAAGAAAGGAAGCATAAAGGGCAAAATCCATGGTTTGCAGCATAGTATAAATCATTCTTGACAGACTATTTCTTTGATGATATATTCTATCTGAATTTAATAGTTGACAGACCCGTCACCGGATGGGAAAGCGTTAAAATTACACCGTAGGTCTTAGTGGTGTAATTTTAACGCTTATTTTTTTGGAGGAGGAAAAAATATGTTACTTATTTTCAGTACAGCGTTAGTTGCAAGTTTTTTTGACAGCTTAAACCCATCTGCTATAGCACAGCAGCTTCTACTTCAGGCAATGGTTAAAAATAAACGCCATATTTTATTTTTTATCCTTGGTATAGGGCTTGCAAATCTATTTCTTGGGCTCGCTATTTATTATGGGATCGTGACATGGATATCAAGGTTTCTTTCGGCAGCGGCACAAACTTATCCGATTCTCGTATACGGCGCAGAGCTATTTTGCGGAATTATATGCAGCATAATAGGGGTGAGGCTTATCGTAAGGACAATATGGTTTAACGGTATAGAAAAAGATGGGGATTTTACAAAGGCACCGACAAGTTTATCCCCGTTGTCGCTGTTTGTTATGGGCGCTGTTTTTTGTGCCGTAGAGCTGACGAGCGCTATGCCGTATTTCGGATTTCTTGCAATGTTGGCGACATACGATCTCAAATTTTCCCTTATTTTAGCTTTTATGATCTTATATTGCATTGGTTATGTCTTCCCGCTGCTCCTGTTATATTGGGGATATAATAAACTGCGCGAAACGACGATTATTTTAAAACTGGAGCGTTCCTTGAATAAAATATCATCTTACATTGTTCCGTGCGCCATAAGCATTTTGAGCGCATTTATGATCTTTCACAGTATTTATTCTATAGTCTAAAGCATAATCTCATTTGCCGCTGCCACTTCTTTGAAATATCGCCTCAGTTAAAAATTAATTATTAAAAACAACTTGACATTTTCTGTGAAAATGTCAAAATGTATTTATTAAAATAATTGTTGGAGGTATTTCGATGAGGTACGAAAATAAGGTGGTCGTAGTGGCAGGTAAGGACACTCTGATAAGCTCCGCCTGCGCGAAAAAGCTGCTTGCCGAGGGGGCAAAGGTCGTTCTTTATGAAAACAATGAAGCGGCTTTTGAAAATCTCGGAGAGGATAAGAACAATCCGAATCTCCGCACGATAGTCGTAAAAAATTATGCTGACGACGTGGAACTTAAAGCCGCGGGGGAGTGGGCGATATCCCAATTTGGCGCGCCGGATACAGTCGTAACGGCGCTGACAGAGCCGTCAGGGAGAGGTACATTTGAAAATATGCCAATGGAGCTTTATCAGAAAGTCATGGACAATGTACTTACAGGCACACTGTTTACGCTTCAGCCGTTGATTCCGTCGATGATAAAGGAAGCGGAGGAGAACGGTCGTCACGGCAGCATTTGCGTGATATCAAACATCGTAGGCCGCACCGGTATAAAAGGAGCTAATTTTGCTCAAGCGGCGGCTCACGCCGGGCTTGGCGGACTTGTCCGCAACCTTGCAACGACGCTTGGAAAATACCATATTGTGGCAAACGGCGTTGCAGCCGGTCCGGTGGAGGGCGACCCGGAATTCGACGGTATTGAAAACTGCCTCGGCATAATCCCAGGCAGAGAAAAAGTTACACCGGACGACGTGGCATACGGTATGATGTACGTAACAGATGATTATTCCGGATACAATACGGGCGAAATACTAGATGTAAGCTGCGGCAGAATTATTGTTTGATATATCGCTTGGTAAATGTGGAGGTAAGAACATGAATAGATTAAAAGATAAAGTAGCAGTATTTGTTGGCGGAGGCTCGGCAGTCGCTTCAGTCTGCCTCAGAGCATATATGGAAGAGGGCGCGAAGGTTCTTCAGGTTGACGTCTCGGAAAAATATTTTGAAAGGACGCAGAAAGAAAGGGACTATTACGGACCTGATAGGATCGCGACATTTATCGGCGCATGCACGAAATATGAGGATATGGAAAAGGCGATGGCATACGCTGTCGAAAAATTTGGCAAGATAGATATAGTGATAAATATTGCAGGTTTCCACGGTCAGGGTCATACGGAGGATATAATAAGAAGTCAGTGGGATCTGGCGGTAGATGTCAATGTAACGGCGGTAGTAAACGCAACAAGGGCAGTTTTGCCGTATATGAAAGCTCAAAAAAGCGGTCATATAATAAATTTCGCGTCGCTAGGCGGACGTGGTCCACGCGGCGTGGCAGTCTCTTATGCGGCTACCAAGGCGGCTAATATTGGGCTTGCTCAGTCGCTTGCTGTGGAGCTTGCGCCTTACGGGATAAATTTTGTACCGTTTATCCCCGGCTCGCTTGATACGTCAGAATTTGAAAGACTGCCGGAGCTCGGCTCGCTTCCGCGTAAGCCGATGCCACAGGGCTTTAAATTTGGAGAGGCGAGACCCGGCATGGCGGCGGCTATCATAAAAGACCATCCGCTTGCATCGCTATACGAAATTGCTTATGCTCTGGTGTTTCTCGGAAGCGACGAGTCAAATTGCGTGACCGGAGACGGTATTGATATGGCCGGCGGTATTGTAATGACATTTTAAACATATAACAAAAGCGCGTCGCTTAACTTACCGCCATATTAGATCA